>WFTQ01000035.1 GCA_015485355.1 bacterium
CCATATTATTTCCCGCCTCGCCGACGCTTCACTCGAGCTTCGGGTCTCAATTATAATTCATTTTTTCGAAAAAATCAAATGCAAATTTAATATTCGGTAAAGCATCTATGGAGACGTTAGGAGAGAGGATTCAATTCTTACTGAAGAAAAACGGCTTGCGGGCACGGGACCTGGCGCGAGGGGTCAATCTGCCAGAGACCACCATTTCGAACATCATCAACAACAAGTTCGAACCCGGCGTCAATAAAATTCGCAAAATTGGAGAATTTTTTGACGTGGACCTTCACTGGTTGATTACGGGACACATCTACCTGGGCAAAACCAAGCGATTATCGGATGCCCGGGAGGGGAGCGATCCCGTCACTGAGGAGGATCCACTCCAGGATTTGCTCCCCTATTCCGATCAATTCCTGGAAATGGTCAAAAAACTGGATCATGAGTATCAACAAATCATCTTTAACATTCTTCGGTCGTTGAACGAACTCATCTATCGGTTTCAACGGTAGTTGGAATGTCTGGACTTCAAGGGTTGCCCGGCAGGCCGAAAGCATTGCGGGATAACGGCAGCGGGGACTTGGGCGACCGCCGGAGCCATGAGCCGTTGCATCGGGTATCCCGGAGGGAGCCAAGCGATGGGTGGTTCGGCCCCTTCGGGGGCTGACCGACCTCCAGCGGTCTCCATCGTTTGCCGGAAGGGCGGGATCATTCCTTTTCGGTAGAGCGGTCCAACAACGTCCGCACCCGGGCGACCAGATCGATGGGATTGAACGGTTTGCTGAGAAATTCGCTCTCCGGCTGGGCAAGCAACTGATCCTGTTCTTCTTTACCCAGATATCCGCTGATAAGTAAAAAGGGAATGTGCGGCTTAATTCGGCTGATCTTTTCTTTCAGCCACTGGCCTCCCTGAAGGGGCATCACCGTGTCGGCGATAATCAGATCCACATGCAGTTCCTGATGTTCCTGAAACATCTTCCAGGCTTGTTCGCCATTGGGGGCTTCCACAACCCGGTAGCCATACATGCGCAGCATCTCGACCATCAGTTCACGCACCAGATCATCATCCTCCACCACCAGGATGGTTTCGCTGCCGGAAATCCCTTCGGGCGGCAGACGTTCATCGAGAGGTTGAGGGGTTTTATCCACCCGGGGAAAATAGATGCGGAACGTGGTGCCTTTCCCCGGTTCGCTGTATACATGGATGAACCCCTCCTGTTGTTTGATCAGTCCGTAAACCATGGACAAGCCCAGACCGGTTCCTTTTCCCACCGCTTTGGTGGTAAAGAAAGGTTCAAAAATGCGCTGCTGTACTTCGCGGGTCATTCCCACACCGGTGTCGGTTATGGTGATCATCACATAATGGCCTGGCTTGATCCACTGATGCACCCGGCTGTAGGATTCGTTGATCTGTACACAGGAGCTCGTAATGATCAGCTTTCCGCCCTGGGGCATGGCATCGCGGGCGTTGATGGTTAAATTGGTGAGAATCTGATCGATGGCCACCGGATCGGCCCGAATAATGGTTTTGTCCTCGGTAAGATTCACCAGCAATTCAATCTGCTCCCCAATGACCCGACGGATGAAATGAATATGTTCCTGAACCACCTCATTCAGATCGATGACCTTCAGGTGAAGCGGTTGCTGTCGACTGAAGGCCAACAATCGTTTGGTCAATTCGGTGGCACGATCGGCGGCGATATTGATTTTCTGGAAAAACAGGTGTTCTTTGCTATCGGCCGGCACTTTCATCATCCCAAATTCGCAGAATCCCTTAATCCCGGTTAACAGATTGTTGAAATCGTGGGCGATGCCTCCGGCCAGCTGTCCCACAATTTCCATTTTCTGGGCCTGGCGCAGCTGTTCTTGGAGTTCTTGACGTTCTTTTTCGTGGACTTTGCGCTGGGTTATATCGTAAATCAGGATCAAATAATTTTTGTCTTTGCGATCGGGATAGCGGAAGGCCTGTCCGCGAATGAACGCGTAAAAATTGTCCCCATCTTGACGGGAAAATTCCAACTCCGTCTCCACCGGATGGCGTTTACGCCTCAGCTGCACGGTAAACGCCTCCCACTTTGCCTGGTCCACCACAAATTCCCCCATGGACTTGCCCAATAGTTTCCCTCGCGGCCGGGCATCCAGCAAACGGGTACCGGCGGGATTGGAATGCACCACACGAAAATATTTATCCAGAATCAAAATACCATCCTTGATGGACTCGAACAGGATACGATAACGGGTCTCTGATTCCTTCTTTTCCACCACGTGTTTGATCAGGGATTTTTCCAGCTGAATTTGATAGTCCAGATTCCGATGGATAATATTTTCCTGCTCCGTGATGTCCATGACATTGGCTAAGATGAGCGGTTCAGCCCGGTGGCACTCCAGGCAGATAAAGTCGAACACCAGAATGCGTTTGCGTCCCCCATTGGTGGTGACCGGAATTTTTTGATTCTTCAAAAACTTTTGCCTCCGAATGGTGTGCACCATGTTCCTCAAGGTCGGCCGAAACGCTTCGTCTACGAAATCCTCCACCCGTACCCCCCGGGCCTGATGCCACTCTGCGACTCCGGCCAGCGCCAGAGCCGCGGGATTGGCATCCACAATTTCCAGACGGGAGTTGAGCAGAATGATGCCCGTGGGAAACATGGAAAAAACCATCCGATACCGCGTTTCCGCCTCGTCCAACCGGCGAAACGTCTGGATGATAGGGCGGACCGTAATCCGGTAAAACAACGGTATCAGCAGCAAACCCAGAAATACACTGACCACCGCCGTCGTATGAATCGTTTTAAGATGAGCGCTCAAGCTTCGGGACAGGGCGGCCTGGATGATAGTCAAACGATCATGGATAACCCGAAAGCCGTTTTGAACCGATTGCTCACCCTCCGCAGACAGTTGATCGATACGCAACCAATCATTTTCCAGCCGACTCCGAACAACCCTCCAGGTGTTTTCGATCCCATCTACATCGTCATGCAATTCGCGAAATTCCGGACCCATGGATTCAACCACCCGAAAGGAACCGGATTCCTTTTCCGCACTTTTTAAAACGGCACCCATCGAAGATATCCGCTGCTCCATCTGATCCATTTGAGCCCGAAAATCCTTCAATCTTCCCGTCGGGTTGTCGACATTTCCCAATCGCAAAAGGTAATAATTGACTTCCATTTCGTGGAGCAAATCGATGGTCGCCCCAACCGCCTTCAACGTCCCCGATATGGCTCGATTCTTTCGAACCAGATTGTCCACATATAGGCCGATACCACTCACAATGACCATTATCAGGATCAGAAAAACCACAATGCGAAGGGAGAAAAAACGTTTATGGGAAGGCACTGTCATCTTCGGAAACCTTATATTAAACCACGAAAAACCTTAGCGCCAAATACAATCAAACAACCCCACCGCAAGCCAACTCACGCCTTGCCCGGGAAGTTGATCCGATGATACCACCCCTCCTCCGGAATCTCGCAATCGGAATTCTATAAGAACCAATGGGGGAGCTTTCTATAAACAATTCCGATAATATTTTCAACCTTCGTTTCAAGATTCGACAAAAGCGAACCCTGTTATTTCAAAATTCGGTATAAATTAACTTCTCTTTAACTAAATTAAAAACATTTTTTCTGAAATTATGCATTTTTTAACAATTACTGCAGTAAGTTGAACGTATATTGGGTTTAAATTATGAAAAAGATCACAGAGGAGGTGATGAATATTTGAACACAGGGAGGTTCAAATCCAAGAAGGATAAGAATTTTGTTTTGAATCCTGAAATTTATCTGTATATTACAACGAATTTAATTTGGAAGGTGTTTAAATTGTTGCCGACAAAGTTGTACGCATTTTGTCAATTTGTATAGTCATTTTCTGTTCCACTCCTTTTCTATAGCTTCGCAATCTCCTACTCCGAAAATGATGTGGTTTGTGCAGTAAACCCCTTCCGAATCTTGATCAGAACAAGGTAAACAATAAGGAAAATTCCATGACGACCATCGGCAAAAGATTACGATATCTACTCAATAAACATCATATGCGGGCCGTGGATTTGTCCCGTCAAATCCGACTTCCTCTGTCCACCATCAGCAATATTCTTAACGACCGTTATGAACCGGGGGTGTATAAGATCCAACAGCTGGCTCGTTTCTTTCAGGTCGATTTAAACTGGCTCATAACCGGGGAATCGCCCTTATCGCATGAGGGTAAAGAAATTCCCTATATTGTGGAAGAGGGGGAGCAGATCATCAGCTCGTTTGACGAGCTGGGCCTGGCTATCGCTGGAGAAATCGAGAAACTTCCTCCGGAAATCAAGAAAAATTACTGGGACTTTCTGGTCAGTTTTTATCAGATCCTGTTAACAATCAATCGTTAATCGAACCAAAGCGATTCATGGGGATGGCTTCTTTTATTGATGACCACCGGGAGCAACACTCACCCACCCGTGATCTCCCCATCCGCGTCCTTGCAACCCCATTCCAGGAAACGGGCCGCCGTCGTTTCACCCTGAACCCATCGGTTCAGGCCAAGGGCCGTCTATTGACAATCCCCGGTCATTCCCATAAATTGTACGTGTTGGCAGACAACGGGCATGATGCAATCGAAAACCTCAGTAGCGAACGGAGCGATGGAACTTCGACTTTTTCTGGTTGGATTTGGCAACGTGGGTCAGGGATTCGCCCGATTGTTGGCTTCTCGCAGGGAGTGGTTAATCGAAGAAGCCTATCTAAGCTGCCGGGTTGTTGCTATTACAGATTGGCATTACGGCACCTGCATTCATCCTCGGGGCATTGATCTGGAAGAGGCGCTGGAAGCAATCCGTCGGGGACACTCCCTTTCGGCCAAGGCCGAACCCACCCTACCGCTGATTCAGACGCTGGAATACGATGTGTTAATCGAACTGACCCCCACCAATTTCAAAACCGGAGAACCAGCCTACCGTCACATACGTTGCGCCTTGGAGAGGGGTCGTCACGTGATCACCACCAACAAGGGTCCCATGGCCCATTTTCTGCTGGAGCTGGAGGAGCTGGCCCGGCGAAAGGGGGTGTGTCTTGGTTATGAGGGAACCGTTCTGGCGGGCACACCGCTGATTCGGCTGATTCGCAGCCACCTTCGGGGTGCGAAGATTCAAAAAATAGAGGGCATTGTTAACGGTACCTGCAATTACATCCTCACCCGCATGGCCGAGGGGCTGGATTACCATCAGGCGTTAAAAGAAGCGCAGAAACACGGCTACGCGGAGGCCGATCCCACCGTCGATGTGGAAGGCTGGGACACCGCGGCGAAACTCATGATCCTTTCTCAAGTGGCCTTTTCCCGTAAACTTGACCCCACACACATTTCTCGAACGGGAATCACCGGCATCCGAAGCGAAGACATCCGGCAGGCCGGCCGGAACGGCGGCCAATGGCGATTAATCGGGCGCCTGGAAGCGCAAAAGGGGCACATTCGGGCCGTTATCACCCCGGAAACACTTCCGGGCACGCATCCACTGGCGCATGTGAAGGGTACCACCAATGCGGTCACCATTCATACCGACTGCCTTTCGCCAATAACCATTATGGGGCCGGGTGCAGGACGGCTGGAAACCGGCTTCGCCGTGTTCAGCGATCTTCTCCAAATTCACCAACGGTTAAGGGAATGAGAGGATTCCGATCATGAAAATGTTAATCGGAGCAAAGTGGGTGGATACACCCGAACGGATCGAGGTGTGCAATCCTTACAATCGAGAGCGGGTGGACACCGTTCCTCGCGCCACCGTGAAGGAGGTTCAACAAGCCCTTTCCGCAGCCGAAGAGGGGCTTGCCATCAGTCGGCGGCTTCCGGTTCATGCTCGGATTGCCATTCTTTACCGGACCGCCGCGTTGGTGCGGCAACGTCGGGAGGAATTTGCCCGCACCATCGCCACCGAAGGTAGCAAAACCATTCGAGAAGCCCGCAGGGAAGTGCAACGTTGCATCCTTACCCTTCAGATTGCCGCCGAAGAAGCGCGTCGGATTGTGGGCGAAACCCTTCCGTTCGACAATATGCCTGGCTCGGAAAATCGCGTAGGCTATTATTATCGCGTTCCTGTGGGCATTATCGTCGCCATCACCCCCTTTAATGATCCTTTAAATCTGGTGGCCCATAAGCTGGGGCCCGCCATTGCAGGAGGAAACGCCGTGGTCTTGAAGCCGGCGACCGCCACTCCTTTATCCGCCTTAAAATTGGGACAGGCCTTCCTGGAAGCCGGATTGCCTCCGGGCATTTTGAACATCGTCACCGGTTACGGCCACGAGATCGGAGACGCCCTGATAACCGATGACCGGGTGCGCATGATCACCTTTACCGGGGGATATGCGGCGGGACTGGAGATCGCCCGCCGAGCCGGACTAAAGAAGCTGGCTATGGAATTGGGTTCCAACTCACCGGTCATTGTCTTGAAAGATGCCGATTTAGACAGAGCGGTCGAATTGACCGTGTCCGGCGCTTTTTGGGCGGCCGGACAAAACTGCCTGGGGGTTCAACGCATTTACATCGAGGCCCCGGTATACCACGAATTTGTGCAACGGTTTGTCGAACGCACCCGGAAGTTAAAAGTAGGGTGTCAACTGGATGAATCCACTGATGTGGGTCCCATGATATCGGAGCAAGAGGCCCAGCGGGTGGAACAATGGATACAACAGGCCCTCTCCCGGGGGGCCCGCATTCTCACCGGAGGAAAACGTCGGGGAACTCTATTCGAACCCACCGTCTTAGTGGACGTCCCGGAAGGAGTGGCGGTGGACTGCCAGGAGGTCTTTGCCCCGGTCGTTAATCTATATCCCGTATCGAACCTGGAAGAAGCCATTGAAAAGGCCAATCGCCCTCCCTACGGCCTGCAAGCGGGGATCTTTACCCAAAACATCGAACAAGCCTTCAAGGCCATCCGGGAGTTGGAGGTTGGTGGAGTAATGATCAACGATTCGTCGGATTACCGGGTGGATCTGATGCCCTTCGGCGGTTTTAAACGGAGCGGTTTGGGTCGGGAAGGAATCAAATTCGCCTTACAGGAAATGACTGAACCCAAAGTCGTTTGTTTCAACCTGGACGCTTCCTGGAGCCTGAAGTCTCCCTTCACGTCCCAGAGCGACGAATAAAGGCCTGGAGACCCTGGCGCAACGATCGCTTGAGAGCTCGGCCGGCTGCCTCTTCGGCCCGTGTTGTTACAGACCCGATAGGGGTCTAAACCGGGATCGCCGAAAACGGCATTCTCATCCCTCCTTGCAGGACTAATCGCATTTGTTCCGGGACAACGCTTTAAGGATTTGGGATGCCCAAAGCCGATATGGAGGTATTTTCTACCAACGGTTTCGGTATCGCCTGCCGGCTGCTGAGGGCGAAGGCCGCTTTATTTGAGCAATAACAATTTCTTAAAGGCGACAAATTGGTTGGTCGTCATTCTGCACCAATATACGCCGCTGGGGTAACCACCGGCATTCCATTGGATCTGATAATACCCCGGCCGTTGTTTCCGATCCAGCAATACCTCCACTCGCTGTCCTAATAGATTAAAAATTTCTATCGTCACCCGGGAAACTTCCGGTATACCGTATGGAATGGTCGTCACCGGGTTAAAAGGATTGGGAAAATTCTGCGCCAGGAAAAAAGAGCGGGGAGCCGCTCTACCGCCGGGAATACGGGTAAGCATCGAATCCACCGTAAAGCTCCAATACTCCTGATTGCAACGGACTTGAAAACCATAATCATCATAGGCATACACACGCCAGGAGTAAGTAATCCCCCTTTCAACAAAATTTTCCAGAAGCAAATGGCTCCGGGAAAGGCTATCAAATACGGTGGCATTTAAGGAATCAAAGGTCGATCCCGGAGCAATCCAGACACGATAAAATACCCGGTCTCCCTTATCGGGATCTATGGAATTTTCCCAATCCAGAAGTACCGATAGAGAATCGATGGTGTCGTTATGAACCGGGGCGACCAGGCTGAAAGCACCGGGCGGCTCCGGGAAGTAGGTGTAAAACGCCTGTATGGCAGACCAGTTCGAGCCGGCGCCTTCATCGTCCACGGTCTTTATCCGATAATACCAGAATGTATCGTCGGTCAAGGTGTCGCTTAGAAAAACGGAAGAATTCCCCACTGGAGTTCGATATTGGAAATCGTATCCCGAGCGAAACTCATTTTTAGAGATTTGGAGAATATAGGCCAGATTGCTCTCATTATCACTCCAATCGGGATCCCGGGCAGGAAACCAGCTGATCTCCGGGGTTAATTTAATGACCGTGTCCCCATTTGTGGGCGAAAATCCATGGGTCACCGCGTAGGGGGGCGAATTAACTTTATTGAAGAAAAATGCATTGGTAGAATCGGTAAAAGAAGAGGTGGCACCATAATTGTCCACAGCCCTTACCCGCCAATAATAAATTTGATCATCGCTTAAACGCTCATAACCAGGAAGGGTGTTTAACAGTACCGCAATCGAGACCGCATTTATGGAGTGGACTTGTCCTTTTCCAGGAGGCAGCGTTCGGCTCTCCTGAAAATCGCTGGTATAGTTGATTTCCGGATCGGAAAAAGTGACTTCATCATCAATCTGAATGTGGTAGGACACTTCATCGTTGGGATTGGGATCGGTGGATTGAGACCAAATGAAGTAATCCTCCGGCTTCATTTCGGAATTGTTTTCGGGATAAAGGACTTTTGGGGTTTCGGGAGGGCGATTTTCCGGTGGCGCAAACGAAGTGATCCAGAAATCTTTATCACTCACGTCAAAGCTTACATTGTTATCCACATCTATAGCCGTCGCTTTCACCCGGCAGTAATATGAGGTGACATCGGGAATGATCCAATTGTACCTCCCGGAATTGCTGACGGTATCGATCACCTCATAGGAATCCCCCCCATCGATAGAGAAAGAAAGGATGATTTGATAGACGCCGGATTGATCGGTTGCATTCCATTGAATTTGATGGGATTCTCCATAATGATATTTTTCTCCCCCATTGGGAGAAATAACGGTTATGGAGGGGGGATCAAAATCCCCCGTCTCATTAAAGGGCTCAAAGTAGACTCTCCCCCTGGAGTTGTTATCATAGAAATCATAGATATTGTCCGAAATAACCGCCGGGATATTGGTCTCCCAGTAATTGTATTGCGCAAAGACGTTGGCACGACTATTATTGTAGATCGCATATTTGTTGGGATCGGATAGGAACCCCAGGAAGCGATTCTGGCCCACGCTTCCCCTGCTGCCGCCTCCCATATCGGGACGAGCATTGTTTCTCAAATAAATACCATGGGATTTGCTGGAATCGATTGTGATGTGCTGAATCAATGGACTCGCATCATCACATAAAATCGGGTAACCCACCCCGTAACTGTTGTCCCCCGCATAGTAAAACTCGCAATACCGCAACCGCGATGATGCATCCATCGCCGTGGACTCAAACTGAATTCCCCCCCAATCCCCCGGCAACGGCGCACTCGAGCCATCCCCGTTCGTATCCCCTCCCCGATGATCGTCCTTGTACGACGTAAACACGATCGGAGAACCCGCCGTGCCCTCCGCAATTAAACCGCCCCTCACATATATGTCCACATTGTCCGACATCTTCAACAATACCCCCGCCTCAATCGTCAACACCGCACCCGCCTCTATCACCAAATTGGCGTCCGACAACCACAACGGCAAACCCGGATCGTCCAAACGAACATCCACATGGTAACTCCCCCCTATCAAACCCACCGCATTAACCCGACATCGCTCCACCGTCACATGCTCAATGATCGGATTGGCCCGCAAATCCAGAACAATCGGGTAACCCACCCCGTAACTGTTGTCCCCCGCATAGTAAAACTCACAATACCGCAACCGCGAAGACGCATCCATCGCCGTGGACTCAAACTGAATTCCCCCCCAGGCCCCGGGAAGTTCCCGGTCTGCCGATGTGAAAATGATCGGATTATAGGGGGTCCCTTCCGCAATTAATCCTCCTTTGACCTTAATGTCTACGTTATTTCTGGACTTTACCACCACCCCGGCTTCTATGGTCAACACAACGCCCTCTTCAATAATAATGTCCCCCGTCACTTCATAAGGACTATTCGCAACCGTCCAGGTGGTATTTTCCCGGATATATCCGCTCACCTCGGTATTCTGGACATACGTATAAACGGTGACGGTGTCCCTACCCAATCCTTCCGAGCCGGCTTCTATCTGGACGGCACCCTCCAATTCTGTAGAGCGCAGTTGGGTTGTTGCCGCACCATTCTGAGTCTCCACTTCCGAAGGCCCCACTAAAACTCCAAACTCTTCTCCCGAAATGATGCGAAAGACCACCGTTCGATCAACGGTTTCAACCGTATCGTCCCAGACATCGATTAAAAAGGCCCGGATGTCCGTCCGGGAATACCCATCCGCTTTTATGGAAGCGGGACTGGCAGCCACGTCCAACCTCACCGGTTCGTGAGTGACGTTTATGGTCATGCTCATTTCCATGGCGGCGTCGCTGATGTTGTATACCGCCACGCCGGTAATGGAACCATCATTGCTGGTACTGTTAGGCTCGGTTGCTTTTTGCAGGAATTCTTTCCGGGTAGAGGCCGAAAAAACATCCCCCGCTTCACCGATTCTGCCATTATTATTGGCATCTTCAATGGCAATGCCCAGATTTTCATTCACATTCTTGATTCGGGCACTGTCTATATGCCAGATCAGCAGCCCCGAATTCGGAATGAAACTATCATAATCGGAAGGCAATTGTTTAAGCCGATTTTCGACAATAAAATATTCTTTCCCCGGGTTGCCGTTCTCCCATAATTGAAAAACCTCCCCTTTGACGGAATTGTCAATATGATTCAGGGTATAGTTCCCGTCACTTTGAATTCTAATGGGTTCCACCCATTGCAGTTGAACCCGATGGGGAGCACAAATGCTATTGGGATAGTTCAAGTTTTCAAAATCACTGTCTTTGGGAATGGCATCCCCATCGCCCGTACCCTGTAAGCACCAGGCCGATGCGCTTTCATAAAATGAATCACTTTTCTCATCGAAATAATGTTCGGGCAGCCCCAAATCGTGACCTATTTCGTGGGCTAATGGTCCAACTTTGTTCTTGACAATTTTCATTTCCCCCAATTTCATGACTTCACCGGCCAAAGAAATCCCCCCTCCTCCCTTCTGTACCCCGATATATACGGAATCCACATAAATTTCCTCATTTTTCGTGGCATAATGACGACGGCGTACACGTGGATACAGGGTCGTATCGCCGACACTACCCTCGTAAGAGGCGATAATTGCATAAATATGGATTTCGTCCGTGCTGATATATCCAAAAGGTTCTCTGACGTCAAATCGGCTGTAATCGATATACCCCATTCTGGAAGAGAGTTCGATGGCTTCTTTCACAATAAAAAACGGCCCATCATATTCGTTGAATTTTTTGGACACCCGAATCCACCCGATGATCCCATCATTATTCGGGGGAAACGATTCTTCAGCCGGGGTCAGTTCGAACTGTTGGTATGACTGCTCCCAAAAATAATTTTTTACACTCGGCTTATTCCCAAAAAAAATTTCTCTAAATTCTTCCGGTGAATAGGTATGGGCAAAATCTTGGGTTTCAATCAGCAACACCAACAGCGGCTCCTGTCCAATCGGGGGTTGGATGCGTAAGGTCCTCCCGAGGTAATCGTTCCCGTAACTCGGGGAAAAAAAGACAATCAATGAAACTGTCAGTGCAACGTAGACTGTTTTCATGGTTCCCCATACCTCATTTTATCTCGGCAACCATTTAAAAAAAGCTGTTGACCACTGTTTATCCCACAAAATGATTATGACGGGGCCGGGAGACCCCTGATCCTCAAGCGATATCCTATTGGTCGCCGGTGGGCAAATTCCTTGTTTCATCCCGGCCGATCCTCGGCAACCGCTAAAGGGGCTCGACCCGCTGTTTCGGAAATCAACATTCATCACTACAGAAATGGGACACTACCGTTTGTTTCCATCCCTCTCATCAAAAATCATTATTCATAGGGCAAAGAGAATGCCAAAAGAACCCATTCATTGATATGCCGGGCAGGAAAAGCAACCCATGACTGCTTGCCCAGCAGCAACTGTCAACTATTTTTGACACGTATTGATCCGTATACAGTCAAAGTCCGACCAGCCGTCCTGAAACATTTTGTAGAAAATCGCCCCTGCGAACCCCCCGATCAAGGTCAGCCTGACGGAACCATCCGTTCTTCTCCCATTGAGGGGGAAGACCCTGGGGCGGAACCTCGTTTCTACAATGGAAGGGAGACCCGGGGGCAAGGGACCGAGCGGGCAATCGGAATTCTTCCTCGGTGTAAAGGGCTGTTTTATTCGATATCCCGGCCGAAGACGTATTGGACGATGGTAGCCCTTTCCAATATCATTATTTTCGGTACATAAACCCATCCGACAGGCATAACCATACCGAGTGGGATTGACTTGATTCATCCGAGTAAAATGAATTGTATTCTCCCTCCCCACCGTCCTCGTGTTCATTTACTGTGGGGAGGGCGCTATCATGTTCCCTACCGGATCAGTACCATGGAACGGGTCTGCTGAAAGCGGGAGGTCCTCAAGCGAATGTAGTATATCCCGCTGGGGAGATCGGCGGCATGGAACCGCAAGCGATACCGACCACCGGGCAATGCTTTATCCAATAACGTCCGGACCCGCTGTCCCAGAGCATTGTATACCTCCAGCCGTACCCGGATGTATGTCTTCAGATCGAATGGAATGACGGTTTCAGGATTAAAAGGATTGGGATAATTCGGGTACAGGTGAAACCGAATCGGTTTTCCTGTAATGCGTTCCTCCAACCCGGTTATGGACGAAGTATAGACGAACAACTCCGATACGTGAAAGGAAAACCGTCGATATGAATCCCGGAACCAGATGGTGGCATTCTCACCAACCCATGCGTTGTTGTGGCGATCCCAGCGCTCCGATCTGAAGTGCTCTACAATGCCATTCATATCGATCTGATAGAACCGCCTGAAATCAGGCATCCAGTCATTATCCCGCCTTTCCCACAAATATCCCTTCCATTGACTCAAATTTCCATAAACATCCCAAGACCATACTTCTTTCCGTTCATTCATCCATTGACCGGTGGAGTCCACCCAGCATTGATATTTTACACTGTCGGTTTTGGCCTCATACTCAGAATTATAAAAATATAACCCTCGCAACCAGTTATCCCATCGGGAAGAATCCCTGTTCCATTTGTAATGCTCATACTGGATCATCCGACTTTGGGAATCGAAAAAATTTAGTCGACGAGCCGACGGAATCCACAATCCATTCTGTTCCTCCCAGAAAAAGTAGGTCCATTGGATTTGCAATCCATCTTCATACAGGGCCTCCCAGCGTCTTACATTGACGTAAGAGGCCCGACTCGTATCCCAGTTCTGGGTTATGAATTCGAAAAGATATCCCTCGTCATTATACGTGTATAAATACCGAAAATCGCCCACCCATTGTTGAACATCTCTATCCCAGATTTCTTTCTCAAAGCGGATGATCCAACCACTGGAATGATATTCATACAGCCACCGAACGCTGTTAAACCAGTCGTACACCTCCCTATCCCAGACCTGGAGTGTGAAACGAATCATCCGACCCACGGCATCATATTCATAAAGGCCTTGATTACCATTGACCCACTTACTGGAATCGCTGGACCACGCCTGAAGAACAAATTGGATTATCCGACCTTTTTCGTTATACGCATACACATATCGATATAACAAGACCCACTCGGTCTGTTTCAAAGACCATTCTTCGAATATTGTTTCCGTCGGCCTTCCCTCGGCGTCATAAATCGTGCGTATCCGGGTTTCCTTTTCCCATTGGCTGGACTCTGCGTTCCACAGGTGTCTTTCAAATTGCACATAATTGTCGTCCTTATCATACGAATAATACTCCCGATACTGCCATCCGGACTGAGTGTAATAGGTGCTATCCACCCGGTATTGGGTGACCGAAAACGTCGGTTTTCCGGTTACACCGGGGAACACTTTGTCCGCTAATAAACCGGCCAATCGGACTTCGATGCCTTGTTGCAGATACATCGATTGCAACAGTTCCTGCCGCATTTTGCCAGGATCCGCCGGCAGAACGAGCGACGGTTCATCTCCGAAGACTGAGAAGAGGTTGCTGGAATCGTTCGAATCCGCCAATGCCCCGCCCGAAAACATTGACGCGCAAAACAGAAAAAAAACGATGAGGTGGAAAAAACGAATCGACTTGCTCATGTCATCCCCCCTGGTTTTGATAAAAATGATTCCCCCATAAATCATTCATTCTGAATAACATCAACCTGAATCGATGGAGAAAAAACCCCGCAAGACATAAGTGGATGGTCTAATATACGAAATTTTATGGTAAAATTCGATCCCATGGACAACTTTATTGCTTTCAGAGAGTAAACTTGGGGAAAGGGTACCAGACCGGAGGGTGAATATCCATAACAATTTATCGAACCGCCCAAAGCGGTCCGTCGAAAAAATCACCCCGGTTTTGTTCTCCTGCAAGGGGCGGGATCGTTTTGTTAAAAGCGGTCGGTTTTCTCAGGAGCATGACCGGCGTTCTTTCCGCCAATCCGTGACCTCTGTATTTTTTCAGGAAATTTTAAATTTTCAGGGCAAAAAGCACGAAATTCCCGTCCCGGCCGTGCCAAAGATCAAGCAAACGACGAGCTCCTCACCCTATGCCTAAGGGGATACATTTGCTCCGGTTACCTGCATTGGGGAGTAAAGAACGGCCATTTACCATTGTATCTTCAGGGAGGGGAACCAATACCGGGAAGGTTTCTGATTAACCGTCGGTTTGTGCGCGGGGTGGGACTCGAACCCACATACCCTCTCGGGCACCAGATCCTAAGTCTGGCGCGTCTGCCGATTCCGCCACCCGCGCCATGGTTGCCTGCAAAATTTATCCGGGGCTTCCCCCTAAAGCAACTCTATTCCATTTTTTCCCCTGTCTCCGCCTCCTTTGGAAGCCCGATATGAAGCCACAGCGCTTTCCAGACGTTTCTCATGGACTCCTCATCTCCTGCATGCCAGTAGATCAGACGCGCCGCAGGACCAAGATGAAGCCCTTGCTCGCCGATCTTCCGGTCCAACCGCCGATAATCCTTCTCCGAAACCTGCAAAGCCAACACCGTAGGAATGTCCGTTTTGGCTTCCAATAAATCGGATAACCAGCTTTTGCCGGAGAACTCGATTTCGTCGACCTCCTGTGGCGCCACCACGACCAGGCCGCTCAAATGCGGCTTAACGTGTTCAAAAATCTGGGGCGAAAAAGGCGATGCCAGGTTCAGATCGTATACCAGCAGGGCTAAATCGCTATCGACTTCAAAACGATATACCGAAACTCCCATGACTTCCTGCTGTTCCCAGGAAAGGGTCTGAAAAATCTTCAGGCTCTCTTCGAAGCCGTTACGGACAAATAAAATTTCATAAATTTGCATCATCCATCCCGCAGCAAGGTATTGTGAATTCAACCATTCATGGTTCTATCGACCCTTGGCATGCCCCCGGTTTCTGTCCGACCTTCCTGAAGGGACTGTAGCCGGTTCCGCTTTTGGGTTTTCCGCTGAGGAAGGGTCATTTTACCTCCCCCAATGCCTGTTGCAAGCGGGCCCTGTTTTCTTCCGTCCAATGGGGACGCTTCACCACCAGACGAGGAATACGCAGCTCTACTTCTGTTTCTTCGGCCATTATCTCCTGATAGTGTATCTCTTGCCGTCGTTTGAAAATGGAAGAAATGGAGGAAAACAATTTGCTCAGGCTGCTTTTTCGTTCTTCTTCGATGATCCATTGTTCAACCTCCTGGCGCCGACCGATCCATCCCCGTTCCAGCATTTCTTTTAACGCTTTCAGGATGTCCCGATCATCTTCCGGTAAACTGATCAACAGCTCGAAAAGGGTGATGGGCCGCGCGGCGAATTCCTTGATTCGTTGCTGAATAGGCGTCAGGTGGTTCGGTTGTACCAGAGGATTCACCACCATCTCGTCAAAATAGGAAGGCAGTTCCTCCATCAAGCGTTCCTGTTCCGCCAGCTTCTGAATCAATTGAATAAGCACTTCCTGGTTGGATTCTTTGATCTGCACTTCCACCGACGGCAGCCGGGAAAATCTTATCTGAAAATTGCCCTGAGACCAGAATCCCAATTTGAAAACGGCCGCCAGGGCTGTTAAACCCTGGTAGCCGGCCTGGATCAATTTGCCCTGCCGGAAAAGCAGTTCCCCCTGTTTTTCTCCGTAATTCATGATCAAAACCGCATCCTTCTGTCCGGATTCGACCATCTGGATCAGATCGATCAGGTTGTACTCCTGCAGGCTTCCCTGCCAATTCATCCCTTCCAGAACGGTGGACTGGACATCCAGGTCCTGAAGCACATGGCGGATCTTCGCAAAAAACTCCACCCGCGAAACCGGTAATATCACATAATCGGCAATCGGCAGGGTTAACACCGCGGGCCATTCTGCTTCGGAAGTCAACACCGCAATGACGGGCAGAAAATCCAGCTTATGAATGCTTAGAACCGTTAAAAAATCGGCGATCTCATCGTAATTTTCGGCCCATACCAGGGTCAGATCGAACAAATTCTCCTGACACTGTTGTACCACCTGTTCCATATCGGTGGCCAGGGAGACCTGGTACATCGTTTCCGGGAAGACCCGCTCGATTTCCTCCTGATATACCTCTTTCCGCAGATAGATCAATAGATCAAGCATTGTTCTCCTCGGCTTCGGATCGGGTATAATTGCGCAGATGATAAATCAAATTGCGCAGGTCGTTGAAATGGGTCACCTGAATGGGGAGAATTTCCAGGGTGTCGGGCACTTCCAGCGCCCGGCGCACCTGCCGAACCGCATCCTCGGCCCCATCGCCCCAATTGGTAACCCCGACCACAAACGGCACATCGTAGTTTTGAATAAACTGGTGGAACAGATATTTGGTGTATTCGAATCGTTCCGGCCGTTGAAAATCCACTAAAAAGATGATGGCCAGCACGCCTTGAGAAATTTTTTCCAGAATCGGCTGAAAGTACTCTTCGATAGAAACACCAAACAGAGAAAGCCGTAAATCGTTGGCCAGGCGGATGCGAGTAAAATCCAGGGACTGGACCGATTTCACCTGGCTTTTCTGCAATCCAGCAAACGTACGGATCAGGTCGCTCTTACCCGATGACGGCAATCCCAACACGATGATCTTCCCTTCCTGAACATTTTCCGGAAACAGATGCTGGCGCAGGAACTGGATATCCTGATCCTGCAAGCGGTCCACTTTCATTTTTTCTTTCCTCACCTGCACCCTACCCTGTTGAATCAGCCACTCCACCTGTTTGAACGTGCGCCACAGAGGGGCCGGATGCTTTATTAACAGCTCTCGTAAA
This sequence comes from bacterium, assembly GCA_015485355.1. GTDB lineage: Bacteria > Calditrichota > Calditrichia > RBG-13-44-9 > J042 > JAADJD01. Next base: position 17,415 of record WFTQ01000035.1, read on the forward strand.
TGTCGAAACCGGTTAATGGCTTTTAGAACGGAGACGGCCTCTTCGGACAGGTCTTCCGAAAGCGGTTCCCGAACCTGCAGGGAGGGATTTTCCACCCCAAAGGAACGGGTGAATTCTCGTATTTTACGGCGCTCAAATTGGGCCTCTGCAATCAACCCAAAAGTGGAGGGGTATTCCGTATACACCTCTTCGTGGCGTTCGAATGCCCGAACGGTAAAGGTGCCTTCGGGTAGAAACATGGTTTTTAAAAAAGCATCCACCCCGGTAAGTTCAGGGGCTTCGGTGGCGATAAGGTGCCCCTGAAACACCTGCATCTTTGCATGCCAGCCGTCCATCCGAATTTTCATGATTAAATTTTTGGATTCCAGGATGGCATTCTGCAAGAGGTCGATCAAAGGAAATACTTTCAGGGTACCGTAGGTTAACCTTTTCTGGCGCAGGGGGCGCAATTGCCGAGCCCGATTGAGTAACATTTTGGTTACTTCGGCCACCCGCTCGGGCAACCCTTCCGGGGTCACCACCACCTCTCGGACACCGTGATCGAATAGGCGCACCCGGTCGGCCAATTCCATACTGGAATGGTACACCACGGTGGGAATGCTTCTGAAGAATTCCGGCCGTTCTTCCAGTTGCCGGTAGAAGGCAAAATCCAGTATCAGTACGTCCGGAAGTTCGTCCGCCATCCATTCCCGCAACCGACGGGCATTGTCGAACAAATGGGTCGCGAAACCGGAATGGGTCAATTGATCCGAAATTTGAGTGGCCTCGACATCCCGTTTAGCCCCGATAAAAATTGTTTCTGGCATTGATCCTTCTAACCCTGTATTTGTTCTTTCTGTTCAATCCGCAGAAAATGGCGATTCCGGGAAACATACTCGTATAACAAGTGATAGGCAACGACGCCAAAAGCCACGCTCACATTCAACGATTGTTTAGCCCCCAGCATGGGAATGTCAATGGCATGATCGACCAGAGGAAGAAGCTCCTCCTGTACGCCAAACACCTCATTGCCCAGAATCAAAACCAATGGGAACGAATAGTGCATTGTCCAATAGGGGAGACTCTCCGTGGTATGCTCCAGCGCCAGGACGGCATAGCCGGCGTTTTTTAAGGACAACACCGCCTCGCGTGCACTTTTCCAATACTTCCAGGGCACGGTTTCGGTGGCTCCCAGTGCCGTTTTGTCGATTTCTTTCCTGGGGGGACAGCCGGTAATGCCGGCCAGATAGAGGCCTTCCAGGCGGACACCGTCGGCGGTGCGAAAAATAGACCCCACATTGTATAAACTCCGGATATTGTCCAATACCGTGACCACCGGTAAACGGGGCAGGCGCCTCAGGGTTTCCGGAGCGGGTCGCCTACGGGTTATTTCTTCGAAACTCAACTTCCTCATTTTCGCTCCAACCGCACCACACTTTCGATATGATGCGTGTGCGGGAACATATCCACCGGTTGCACTTCTTCCAACCAGTAAAACGGTATCAGCCCGGCCAAATCTCTGGCCATGGTGGCGGGGTTACAAGATACGTAAACGATGCGCTCGGGTCGAAGCCGGGTCAACAGGGCGACCACCTCCGGGTGCATGCCGGCCCGGGGGGGATCGCAAATCACCACATCGGGGGGAGTATCCCGAAATCGTTTCATTTGCATCCGGATATCCCCTTTCACGAAAGAGCAGTTGGTTACTGCGTTTAGAGCGGCATTGCGACGGGCATCCCGCACGGCGCTGTCGATCAGTTCAAATCCCCTCACCTGCCGGGCATACGGGGAAAGAAAAACGGCGATGCTGCCGGTTCCCGAATACATATCCCAGACCACCTCCTTGCCGGTCAATCGGGCATATTCGGCCACAATTCGGTACAAATTCTCCGCCTGTAACGGGTTGGTCTGGAAAAACGAATTGGCCGAGATTTCAAAAATAAAGTCCCCCAGCCTTTCGCGAATCGTCGGTTTGCCGTAGATTAAATGTTCTTCTTCCCCTACAGCAGATTGCCCGGAGCGAGCATTCACGTTGTTCACCACGCTAACCACCTCGGGAAATTGCCGGATCAACCGGTTGCTGAACTCTTGCAAGGGCCCGACAATGGCCTCCGAGGTGACCACATTCACCATGACTTCACCGAAGGCAAACGACCGGCGCAGCATGAGATAGCGTAAAATTCCCTGGTGTTTGCGCAAGTGATAGACGGATAACCCGGAAGACCGGAAATATTTTCGGGAAAAATGCAGGATATGATTCAGAAGATCGCTTTGCAACCAGCATTTTTCGATGTCGATGACCCGATCGAAATATCGGGGAACATGGAAACCCAGAGCAAAGTCTTTTTTCATCTCCGGTTGGTTTAATTCTTCCGGGGTCAACCAGCGATTGCCAGAAAAAGAAAATTCCATTTTATTGCGATAACCATAAATCAGAGGAGAGGGAATGACATCATGAAGAACTTTCGGGCTGATTTTTCCGATATGTTCCAGGGATTCCAGAACATGGGCCTTTTTAAATTCCAATTGAACGGCGTAAGGCAGGTTTTGCCACTTGCACCCGCCGCAGGTACCGAAATGCTTACAGGGTGCTTCCCGGCGAAGTGTAGAGGCCTCCAGAATTTCGACGGGGAAGGCTTCGGCATAGTGTTTTCTCACCTTGCGCAACCGTACGCGGACGCGATCGCCGGGCACGGTATTGTCCACCAGCACCACAAAGTCATCCATCCGGGCGATACCCTGCCCCCCAAAAGCCACTTTCTCGATGTTCAGCACGATTTCTTGTTTGCGTTTCAGTTTTTTCATCAAAGAAAATTAGCGAATCGGCCATATCTTAGCAAGGAAAATCCTTCTCTTTGCCCCAGCGGCCATGCCCCCTTGACGGTCCCTTAAAGATCGTTGTATACGCCGGCTTTGATTAAATTGGTCGTCTTCCCCGTGCCAAACGGGTATCCCGCGGTAATGACATAGGCCTCTCCTTCCCGGAGCAGGGCTTCCTGATGGGCCATCTCCAGCGCCGATTGAAACAGGCGCGAGGTATGTTTTTTGTAAGGCAAATACCGGGGCCGTACCCCCCACAACAGCGCCAGTTTATAAAGTGTGGACTTCTCCGGCGTCAGGGCGTAGATGAGTGCCCGGGGACGAAAACGTGAGATCATTTGAGCGGTAAACCCACTGGTTGTGGGACAGATAATGATCCGGGAATTCAGATCCCGCGATAGTTGCACCACACTATGGGAGATGGACTCCGGAATCTGACGGGTTTGAGAGATGGCGATTTCCATGTCCTGGTAATTGCGGTAAAAAGGAAAGTTTTTCTCCGTTTGAACGGCGATTCGAGCCATCATTTCCACGGCCTTTACCGGATATTTACCGATTGCTGTTTCATCCGACAGCATAATGGCATCGGTTCCATCTAAAATGGCGTTGGCAATGTCGGTGACTTCGGCGCGTGTGGGTCGGGGATTGTTGACCATGGAAAGCAGCATCTGGGTGGCCGTTATCACGGGTTTGCCGTGAAGATTGGATAACCGGATGATTTGTTTTTGTACCAGGGGAACTTCTTCCAGGGGAATTTCCACTCCCAGGTCTCCCCGGGCCACCATTATCCCATCGGCAGCCTGCACAATTTCCAGAAAGTTTTTTACCGCTTCATGTTTTTCAATTTTGGCATACAAAGGCACCGGCCGATGCATCTCCCGGCACACCCGGCGGGCCTCTTCAATATCTTGCACGGTGCGAACAAAGGACAGGGCCACAGCATCCACACCGTGTTCCAGCCCGAATGTTAAATCCCTGCGGTCTTTTTCCGTCAAAGCGGGAAGATGAAAACTGCCTTCGGGGTAATTGATGCCCTTGTGGGACCCCAATTCCCCGCCCACCAGCACCTCGGCCGCCACCCGGGGAGCCTGAACCTGGACAATTTTTAATTCGATCGCACCATCCGCCAGCAGCAGCCGGGTATGGGGCCGCACGTCCCGGGCAAACCCCGGATAAGTCACCGGGATTTCCCGGCCATCCGAAATCTGCAGGGCCGCATTCAACACCACCCGTTCCCCTTCGTGAAGGTGCACCCGGCCCCCGGTCAGACTGCCTACCCGAATTTTCGGACCGCTTAAGTCCTGTAAAATAGCGACCGCCCGCCCTTGTGCTTTGCGCTCTTGCCGAATCCAGCGGATAAATCGGGCGTGCTCTCGGTAAGTGCCGTGAGAAAAATTCAACCGAAAAGCATCCACGCCGGCCCGAATCAACGCCGCTATGCGATCCCGCGAGGCGGTGGCCGGTCCCACAGTAACCACAATTTTGGTACGCTTAAACGCCATGCTCACCTCTTCCACTCTTCCGCCGACAGGCTATCGGACGCATCTCCTCCATCATCCGAATCGATCGATGCCCATGACTCTTGTACCCGCCTACCAGCGCCGTTTCGCCGAACAGATGAATTTAAACAACCCAGGGGGAATTTCACAAAACTTTTCTATTGAATGCGACCCAATCGGCACGTCCCGATCTGTTTATGCCCTTGACCCAACGGCGGTCGTTTGCATGCACCCAAGGCGTGGTTTTTATCGGATGATTCCAGGGATACAGGAAGTTTGAACCGCCAAGCGTCGGACGATACGCCTCTCCCGGCGCCTCCCCCTCCGCTTTGTCTTCCGCCTCCACACCCAGTAAGTCCGCCGACAACGTCTGCACGCTTTGCAGGATCGCACCCGCGCAAAACCATCCAAAATTGCGGCCGCCGCTCTTTTCAGTCCCGCCGAGCTGCCTCCTTCCGGGCCCGGGACGTCATCGGATTCGCTCCGGTGCGCAAAGCGTCCCAACGGTTACCCAACGGGCTGTTGTCGCAGAACCCGCTGTACGGCCTACGAAACGCCCGTTGATCAATAACGCCGATTATTTGCAATCCGGCCCCACTCAGAAGATTCAAAGCAATTGCCTTCTCGGCTGCCGGAAGGGAAATCCCACTCCCACCACCCGCCACGATAGAATCCGCTTGAACCCATCATCATCTTTTTTTCGCCTACCGTTTTTTCAATCGGTTGTTCTTCTCAATGCCAGGGACAGGTCAATCCCTCCGGTCTCCATTGCGGAACGGGCACCTCGGGGGAAATACCGGGAAGGCATTGCCCGAAAAACGTTGGAACAAGCCTTCCACGATCAGGGAACATTCATCGATTGACCCAAAGGGTTTAAATGGAGGGATTAAAAATTAAATTCCATATTCTCCGAGGCCATATACGTTTCCGGGAAAATTTCTCGTGCTTTCATTTCGAGGTCGGAGAGTTCCGCATCATCGTGTTTTGGATCGTGATGGAACAGGAGCAGTTTCTTCACCTCGGCTTTTTTTGCGATCTCGCAGGCCATTTCGTAGGTACTATGGCCAAATCCCTGAAACATCTCGTATTCGCGCAAAGTATACTGGGCATCATGAATCAAAATGTCCGCCCCCCGGGCGAAATTGATCATTCTCTGATCTCCACCGATAAAGCCTTCCACATCCGTGGCAAACACCACCGAGTGATGATTCTGGAATTCCACTTTATAGATGTAGGTTCCCCCTTTGGGATGGGTATAGTTGCGGATGCAAGAGATCTTTCCGATCCAGTTTTTCACCGCGGGGGCTTCGGTAACATGAACAATCTGGAATTCGTTTTCCAGAAAATAGACCACCCGATTTTCCGCCAGGTCGTGAAAGACTTTGCGGGAGGGCAATTCATTCAGGGTTACCGGAAACAGTGCCGGACTCATTAACATTTCCAGAGAATCCTTTAAAGAGTAAACCAATATCTTGGGGGAGATCAGATGCAGCTCTGTCTGCGGGATATAGATCATGGCAAAATACGGAAACCCCATCAGATGATCGATATGGAGATGAGTGAAGAAGATATGCACCTTCCACAAGTTTTGGTGGGAGTTTCCGTTTCGAATTTCCTTTAACAAATCGTTGCCCAGATTGATAATACCGGTACCGGCGTCGAACACAACCAGATGTTTACCAATGTCGAAGCGAATACAGGTGGTGTTCACCCCAAAATGAGTTGCAAATCCGTTGGTTGGTGGATAACTGCCTCTCACCCCATAAATTTTCATTCGGAACGCTGCTTTCGGCATGTTCTATCCTCTTGGTTAAGATTGGCGGGATTCTAATTTTTTGATTTCGTCGCGGATTTTAGCGGCCCGTTCATATTCCTCTTTTTCCACCGCCTCCTGGAGTTCTTTTTTCAATTGTTCCAGACGATTTTGTTTCAGGTCGATGGGGGTTTCGTCCAACTCCTGCATTTCATCGGGGGTATAGGCACCTTTGCGCATGACTTCTTCTTCGACGTATATGGGGATGTTCTGACGAACAGCCAGGGCAATGGCATCGCTGGGACGGGCATCGATTTCATACAGCTTCATTTTTCGGCGAATCTGGATAATGGCATAATAGGTGTTATTACGCAGATCGGTGACGATGACACGCTCAATCTGACCACCCAGAGACTCGATGATTCGCAGGGTTAAATCGTGGGTAATGGGACGAGGGGGTTTAATATTTTCCAATCCCAGGGCAATGGACTGGGCTTCATATTCTCCGATGATAATGGGGAGGGTGCGTTCGCCGTGAATCTCTTTCAGAATCACACCGCTGGCCTGCGATTGGGTTAAAAACAAGCCGTTAATTTTTACTTCGATCATAATCCCCTCAAAATCTGTTTACATATTTCTTTTTTCTTTTCGGATTTTTTTTTCCAAACTCAAACAAGTCATCCATCTTTATAAAACTTAAATCCCTTAAAATTAGTAAGTTTGACAAAATTTAAATATGATTACCATCAATTTCAATAAATTTCCCCCTGCTACGGCATTTTGTATGCCCGACGCTCAGATCAATCCTTAAACGATCCACCGGGACAATTGGTTTAACATCCACTGCCTCAGGCCTCCACCAGCAGGGCGTTGCGAATGCGCCATTCCAGTATCTGTAAATGGCGATCAAACGGTTCGACGGCATCTACCCGGAGTCGATTCACGGCGAGGGTTAAAAAGCGAAGCTCGTCCATATGACGCAACGACTTCCCTTTAAAAAAATACCGACCGGCCTGAATAAACACTTCCGAAGGGATAAAACCAAATATCTGGCTCCCGATTAGTTTTATTCCGATACGGTTAAACGCCTTTTCCAGCAATTCGTAGACTTCGTGCAAGGGTGCCTGTTGATAATTTTTGATCTTACACATTATGCGAACCATCCGCTGATGGGAAACCAGATCCACCATGGTCGATACCTGTTGCAGCATTTCCAGCTTTCGCATTTTAAACGGTTTCATGTCCAGTTCCGGGGAGGGGCTTTTCTCGCTCACACTCTCGAAGCGGGTAAAGGTTTTGGCGAATCGTTCCACCAGCTCCACCTCTTCGGTATCCAGGTAAATCGCAAAGGTCAGGTAAAACAAGCGGGAGCCGATCAGGGTAGCTCCCAGGCGGGGACAAAATTCCGCCGGTCCGAAATCGGGTGTCCATTCGGGTTGATGCAGGAGTTCGGGCAACTGTTCGTATTGAAAGCGGCGGAAAAACTGTATTTCCCGACGCTCCGGGCGGGTGGCGGCCGCACCGAACAGGTAGATGGGAATGTTAAATTCTCTGCCCAGCTGCTCGCCCACATCCTGGGCCACCACGGTGGCCAGCGGTAAGTTGCGAAAGGTTAAAGGAATAACGGCCAGACTATCCAGCGCTCCCAACCGGGGATACGCCCCCTCGTGGTGTTGCATGTCCACGTTCTCTCGCACCGCCCGGGCGATGGTCAAAGCCGCGGGTTTAAGTTTATCCAACCGGATGGCCAGGGAAATCACCGTACGATTATAACGGGCATTGGGCTTGACCATCAACAAAATTCCATCGGGAATGGCATCCACCTTACAAGCCACCGCATCAATCCGGCGGGGATCCTTCCCTTCCGAAAAATTCACGGTCAATACAAAAAATTCCTTCTGAATCTGTTTAACATCCAAAAGATGCACCTCGTGGGAAACGGATTTCAGTTAAGGCAAGACTTTGATGACCGCTCATCCGGGAACATTCGCTCCCCCAAGCGGGGACCGCACTCCGGTCCGCCAACCGTAAGTGACCGCCCATCGCCTCGATCTTTCCCCAGATTCTCACCCCAACACTCCTTCGTTTACCCGACTTTTGCGGGAACCCCGATCGTTTTCCAACAGGGTGTTGCGCTGTACCGTTTTCTTTCATGGGACAAGGATCATATATACAAAATTTTTCGATCGGATAAAACTAAAAACACAGGATTTTACCCATCTCCCCCAATCGACACCTATTTGCTTTCTTCCTTTAACGATTCATATAACTGCAAATATTGGGGAATGATCCGATTCACATGGAAATGATCGAAGGCGTATTCCCGGGCGGTTCGGGATAACCGCTGCTTCAGATCCGGATTGTGCAAGATGGTTAACACATGTTCGCTCATGGCCTCCACGTCACCCACTTCCGCGGTAAAGCCGGTGATCCCATCTTTCATGATTTCGGGTAGGCCCCCAACGCGGCTGGTCACACAGGGCACCCCACAGCTCATGGCCTCCAAAGCCGCCAGGCCGAAACTTTCCAGAGCGCTGGGCATGATGAAAACGTCCCCAATGGTTAAAAAGGGGTAAATGTTTTCTTGCTTACCCACAAAAATCACATCGTGTTCCATTCCCAGCGCCCGGGCCCGCTGTTCCGCCAGGGATCGATCCGGACCGTCGCCGATGAACAGCACCTTTACGGCCACCTTACGCTTTACCCGAAGGGCGACCTCCAGCACATCCAGCACACGCTTTACGGGACGAAAATTGGACAAATGGACCAAAATGAATTCCCCTTCCGGCGCCAATCGTTCTTTCAAATGCCCACAAACATGTTCCTGAAGGGGATGCTCCTCGATAAAATTATGAATCACATGGATCGGCAGTCGGGGTTCAAACGTCCGTCGGGTCTCTTCCTTTAAGAAGTGCGATACCGCCGTTACGGCATCGCTACGGTCGATTCCAAACCGGGTAATTCGCATAAACGATGGATCGACCCCGACCAAGGTGATGTCTGTACCATGCAGGGTGGTAATAATTTTCAGGGCGTGCTGCTGAGCGATCATTTCCCGGGACAGATAAGCCGAAATGGCATGAGGGATGGCATAATGCACATGAATCAGGTCCAATCGCTCATACACGGCGATATCCGCCATTTTGGTGGCCAGAGAAAGGGCATAGGGAGGATATTTGAAAAGGGGGTACTGAGGCACTTCCACTTCGTGGAAATAGATATTTTCCAGAAATTCGTTTAACCGAGAGGGGATGGCATAGGAGAAGAAATGGACTTCGTGGCCCCGCCGGGCCAGGTTTTTACCCAATTCCGTGGCCACCACCCCACTGCCCCCATAGGTGGGATAACATGCAATACCGATCTTCATTCTCTCTCAACGAGTTCTTGTGCCCGAATCACCCGATTTCGTCCAGAATATTTCGCCTGGTAAAGGGCCCGGTCCGCGGCGATCACCAGGTCCTCTACGGTCACCGCATCCCGCGGGAAGGTAGCGCTGCCCACGCTTACGGTAAGCTTACCGTTCGGTTGGATTTCCTCTTTGTAAAAGGCGGTGCGTTCCACCTTGCTGCGGATCCGTTCGGCCAGGGAAAGGGCACCATCGATATCGGTGCCCGGCAAGATAATGGCGAACTCTTCCCCTCCGTAGCGAGCGACAATGTCGTTGTCACGCACCGATTTTCGGAAAATGGAGCTCAATTTTCTCAACACATCATCGCCGGCGGGATGGCCCAGCGTATCGTTATAATTCTTAAAATAATCCACATCCAAGATGAGCAACGATACCGGTGTTCCATCGCGCCGCGCCCGGGCGATTTCCTCCTTGATACGCAATCGGAAAAAACGGTAATTGTGCAAGCCGGTCATGCCGTCGGTGTAGGAAAGGGCCTTGATATGCTCATACATCTGGGCGTTGTGCAGCGCCACCGACAGCATATTGGTCAAGATCGCCAGGGTTTCCAGATTGTCTTCGTTATATTCCTGATTGCGGATGTTGGGCCCCAGGCAAATCAAGCCCACGATCTCTTCATTACGGAACAAAGGAGACACCACTTCGATGCCCATGTTCTTTAAAACGGGAATAATCTCCTGAAACTCCCGATTCACATCGCGTATCTGAAAAGGCTGTTTTAATAATTCCAAATAATGGATAAGTTTGTCATGCCGATAAATGACAAACTTCTGCAACTGATTCTGGGAAAACCCCTTCGATTCCACCACTTCAAAGACGTCATTATCCTCCAGACTCACCATCATCAACAGGGCACTCCGGGTGGTAAACAGGCCCAAAATGTTCAACAACGCCTGATTGATCAATTGATTCAATTCCAGTTGTCCCATCACCCGGAAGCTGATTTCAAACAGATTATGAAAATCGTAAATTTTCTTTTGCAATTGCTTATTGGTTTCCACCAGCACGTGATTCAAGCGCCCGATCTGTTGGTTGGCTTCATCCAGTTCGGTAGTTTTTTGCACCAATCGATCCTGAAGGCGCTTCAACCGCAACATATTCTTGATGCGTGCGGTCAGTTCTTCAAATTCAAAAGGTTTGGTAATATAATCGTCGGCACCCGCTTCCAGAGCCGCCACCATTTCCTTGATCTCCTTCCGCGCCGTTACCACAATGATAGGAAGATAAGAATGGCGTTCCAGATTGCGAATGCGTCGGGTCGCACTGATGCCGTCCAAATTGGGCATCATCAAATCCATCAAAACAAGATCCGGATCAATCTCATCAATTTTTTCGATAATTTTTTGGCTATCCAGGCAACCCTCCACCTGATAACCCTGACGAGTTAAATACGCCGATATCAACTTGTGAACCGCCTCTTCATCATCGACTATCAATATGCGGGGTTTGCGGCGTAAACGAGAACCTTCCCGAGTCATAGACAACCCATCCCCAAATTGGCTTAAAATATTAATTATGCTTTAAATATACGGACAAAATTTTTAAATTTTTAAGAATTTTTGGTTTTTTTAGTTTCGGAAATCCTATGGTAGTCATTATAACGGAATACAGGAATGAACGATTTCACATTCCGGCTTTCTGTTTCTTTATGCTTTGCGATCCCCTTCTCCTGCTGCAAAAACGGTACATCGCCGGAGGAAGGTATTTCTCTCCCGGAAAAGAATTTCCGTTTTGCCCGGCACAGTCATCCCCTATTTGTAAGCGACGGTGCCACGGAAAACGGGGGCTCATGGGGACCGAAACCCGTGCCTGAATCGGCCTCGGAAACCCCCGCCCCTGTTTTTAACGCCCCCTCCGGCGCAAGCCCGAAAAAATTTTATCTGTTGCTCTGAAACCCAAAAACCACCAAGTTTGAACCCTTTTGAATTGGAATGCAGAAAGGAGCAACGCTGTGGCGAAAAAGATTCAACCCCGTATTTACAAAGGTACCCGGGACTTTCTGCCCGAACAGATGGTGAAAAGGAATTACGTAATCGGGATCATAAAGGATGTTTTTGAACGATATGGGTTCGAACCTCTGGAAACTCCCACCATTGAGCTCTGGGAAACCCTTTCCGGGAAATACGGCGAGGAGGCCGATCGGTTAACCTATCGATTTACCGACCGCGGCAACCGGGAAGTCGGCTTACGATACGATCTGACCGTTCCCTTGTCCCGGGTGGTGGCCATGTACCCTCAGCTCCCCAAACCTTTTAAACGCTACCAAATTCAACCGGTGTGGCGGGCAGACAAGCCCCAAAAGGGGCGCTTCCGGGAATTTTATCAATGCGATGTGGACATTGTGGGCAGTGCCTCGATGCTGGCGGATGCGGAGATCATCGCCATAATCTTCGAAATTTTGAATGCCCTGTCGTTTCCCCAATTTATCATCCGGATCAATCACCGAAAGATCCTTTCCGGAATCACGGAAGTATCGGGTGCCGGGCTGGACAATGAACTCCAGATCTGCCGGGCCATTGATAAAATGGACAAGATTGGTCTGGAAGGGGTCAAGCAGGAGCTTTTGCAACGCGCCATCCCGGCTCCGGCGGTAGACCACATCCTGGAGATGCTCTCCGTCGATGGAGATCATAAAGACCGGTTAGAAAAGACCGCCCAATATCTGAAAAACAGTTCCGTGGGCCGTCAGGGGATTCAGGAAATGCAAGAGCTTTTTCGATATCTGGAATGGTATCGGATACCGCAATCCTGTTTACAATTCGACCTATACCTGTCTCGGGGACTGGATTATTACACCGGCCCCATTTACGAGACGGTGGTGCGAAAACCACGCATCGGCAGCATCACCGGCGGAGGCCGTTATGACAATCTGATCGGCCTTTTCTCCGGCCAGGACTTTCCCGCCACGGGCACGACGATTGGACTGGAACGCATTATCACCGTCATGGAAGAACTGACCATGTTTCCTCCCCATTTGCGCACTCCGGTTCAGGTTCTGGTGACCGTGTTCGACGACGCCACACTCCCCTACTCCATCGAAATCGCCCGGGAATTGCGAGCGGCGGGGATCCGCACCGATCTCTACACCGGAAAATCGAAATTGCGCGGGCAATTCGGGTTAGCAAACGACAAAGGCATTCCTTTTGTCATCGTTGCCGGTCCCGATGAACAGCGGAACCATCGGGTCCAGGTGAAAAATATGGCGACCGGGGAGCAACGCTCCCTTCCGCGTTCGGAATTGGTTGCCCGCTTACGGCACCTGCTTGCCCAACCATAGCGGTCGCCCAAGGCGTGGGCGTGTTACTCCAGTTCTCCAACACTTTTTTCCACATGGGTCACCAGTTGACCGCCGGCCACCAAACGCGTTAAAGCCTCCATATCCTCGTACAAAGGTCGATCGGTGGTTAGCGGTTCGACGATTTCCCGAACCTTCCGGTAAGCGGCGCAGGTGCCCGTACCCAATACCGCGTCCGGATGCTGCGCCTTTCCCATTTCCTGCAGGCGCAAGTCGATGGCCTGGGCGGCAAACAACAACTCGATGGCCACTATTTTCTGGACGTTTTCCAGTATTTGCCAGGCCTTCCGGGCGGCTACCGGGGCCATGCTTACATGGTCTTCTTGATTCTCGCAGGTGGGGATGGAATCCACGCTGGCGGGATGCGCCAGCGATCGATTTTCGGCTACCAGGGCGGCCGCCGTGTATTGAGCAATCATCAGTCCGTTTTCCAGACCCCCATTTTTACACAAAAAAGAGGGCAATCCCTGATTCAGGTGGCGATCCGAAAGTCGAAAAATACGGCGTTCGGCAATGCTACCCACTTCGCAAAGGATAATGCTCAGAAAATCCGCCGCAAAAGCGATGGGCTGCGCATGGAAATTTCCGCCGGAAAGGGCCTTGTTCTCTTCATCCAGCTCCGGCACAATGATGGGATTATCGGTGGTGGCATTCAGTTCCACCTGCAAAATGCGGCGGATGTAGTCCAGGGTGTCCCGCACACCGGCCAGTACCTGGGGATGACAGCGCAGGCTGTAGGCATCCTGCACCCGTTCCGGATGGATATTGACCCACCGGCTTCCCTGAATCAGTTTCCGGATGTTACGGGCCGTGGCCAATTGGCCTGCATAGGGTCGAAGCTGATGAATTTCTTCTCGAAAGGCGCGACCGATGCCCAGCAATCCTTCCAGGGAAAGCGACATGGCAATGTCGGCCGTTTTTACCAACCGGCGGGCCTGCTGATAGGCCAGGGTGAGCAGGGCCGTGGAAATTTGAGTGCCGTTGTTGAGGGCCAAACCTTCTCTGGCCTCCAGCACCACCCGGGGGATTCCCGCCCGCTCCATGGCCTCCTTGCCCGAAAGTAACACCCAGCGCTCCGTGGCCCCATCCAACCAGTAGGCTCTTCCGCTCCAATCCGTTTCCCCATCTTCCGGGGGACGACTCATCACTAAAGCCAGATGAGATAGCGGAGCCAGGTCTCCACTGGCGCCCAGCGAACCCTGTGAAGGAATCCAGGGAACCACATTCCTTTCCAACATTCGCAACAGGGTCTCCACCACTTCCACCCGCACCCCCGAAAATCCTTTCACCAGGGTCTGCGCCCGCAGTAACATGGCCGCACGAACCACTTCGATCGGAAAGGGCGCACCGGTACCCGATGCATGACTCCGGATCAGATTGTGCTGAAGTGCTTTCAAATGCGCCTTACTGATGGACACCGTGGCCTTTGAACCAAAGCCCGTATTAATACCATACACAATCGGTGTCCCACTCTCCTGCAACCGCTCCACCCAGGCCCGACTTTTCCGCATGCGTCGAAGGGCTCCCGGAGCGATTTTCAAAGAAAGTTTTCGGCCATATGCCACAGCCTGCACCTGTTCCGGCGTCAGATTGTCCCCATCCAGAATCAGTGTGACCGTTCCCGTGGTATGCCCCGATTCGTCCACCCACCCCTCCTTTCATTTTCGTTTAACCGGCACGTTCATCCCTTCTAATCGAAACCTCTTGCCGTGTTTCTTTCCTGGTCAAGCTCCTGTTTCAAGGACCCGTTAAGGGAACCGTAGGCTGAATAGGCACTCAGATTTCTTGGGTCAGCTCCAAAAATCGCTTGTAGGGAATGGCGATCATGCTTTTTGCCTCGAAGGCTCCATTGGCCAGGCTGATCATGGAAACCTTGGCAGCCGTTTCCTCATCCGGCGCCTCATAAATATCCATAAAATCATACTCTCCCAGAAGCGCATAATGGGCCAGAAAGTTCACTTCAGGACATTTTTCTTTTACTTGATCCAACCAGGCCCTTCCCAATTTTCCCCGCTCTTTCATCTGACGGGAAACCTCCGGGGGCAGTTTGGTGAACAAAACATACGTGGGCATTACAGACCCTCCCTGTTTGGAGTACTCGGCTATTTTTGGGTTTAATTTGAACAATCAATCCGAAACATCCAACCCCAAACCGGTTACCGCATTTCCCAACTTACAAACGGCCGATGGGCAGCACAGCCAGGGGTTCTTCCTGCGGCGGTAACTGAAGTATCGCTTGCACCTGATCATCGTAGAAGGCCCCTACCAGTACCGTTCCCAGCCCCAGGGAAGTACATTCTAAATACACATTCTGTGCCGCATGCCCCACTTCCATCAGCACGTATCGTATCCCCCGCTGGCCGTACTTGGCGGTTGTCCGTTGAAAATCGGCGGCGATAATCAATACCAGGGCGGCATCGGCCACCCAGTGTTGCCCCAGGGCCGCAAGGCTGAGTTCCGATTGGACATCCCGTTGATGCACACCCAACAGCTGATGCGTTTGGGGCCGATAACGGTACACCCCTATCGGCAAGTGCCGCACGTTACCCGCCACCAAAAACACCTCCAATGGATACAGGGCCCCGGCGGAGGGAACACTCCGTAACCCTTCCGCCGATTGCGTAATCCCCTGGGCCGCCCATAACAGCCGCGATACTTCCCACAATTCCACCGCCTCCGAACTGTACACCCGCACCGAGCGACGCCGGGCAATGGCCTCTCCCAAAGCCATCCCCTTACCGACCTCCACAGGCGGCAACTCGACAATCGATGCAAGTGAAGAAAATGAATCCCGATCCGCTGCCATGAATTTTCGCCCGCTGTTTCCAACAAAAAATTTACAGCAGAACAGCCGGAAAAGAAAGAGAATTCCCCCTCCCGAAAAACAACCCGGAATTTCAAAACCATCCTCATGCCACTTTTTCATCGGGGTTTGGAGGGCGATACCCGCTGCCATCCCCGAATGTGCGGGAACATCATTCCCGTCAACATGAGTATGCATCCGAAGAGTTGCCTTCGGATTAACCCTTCCTGCAAAATCAACCATTCAGGGGTTTTCCGAAACCTGCTCCGGCAAACCGCTTTTCCCGTACTCCGGTTGAAAAAAATATTAAAAAATTTTGCTTTTCAAGCAAAATGATAATTCATTATAGGACCTTGAGATTACGAACGCCGACATAAGCATGGCGGGTACAGGCAAACAGCCGCGGGGCGGTCGGCTGGACAACTTGGAAGGCCAGGTCTCGGTGGTGCGAAAGGGATGGTTTCGGCGATTATTCGCTTTTGTGGGACCCGCCTACCTGGTAAGTGTGGGCTATATGGACCCTGGCAACTGGGCCACGGACATCGAAGGGGGAGCCCGATTTGGTTACACTTTGATCTGGGTCTTGTTGATGTCCAATTTAATGGCCGTTTTGTTACAAACGCTCTCCGCCCGTTTAGGGATTGTCACCGGGTACGACCTGGCCCAGGGATGCCGGCGGGAATATCCCCGCCTCTTGAACTACATCCTCTGGTTTCTGGCAGAAATCGCCATTGCCGCCACCGATCTGGCCGAGGCCCTGGGAACCATTATCGGGTTGAACCTTCTCATCGGTGTTCCTTTGATCTGGGGATGTGTGATCACCGCATTCGATACCTTCCTGTTGTTGGCCATCCAACGGCTGGGCGTTCGCAAAATGGAAGCCTTTATTGTTTTGCTTATCAGCGTGATTGGAGGCTGTTTTCTGCTGGAAATTTTTTTATCGCGCCCCGACTGGCAAGGTATTGCGAATGGGTTTATTCCTCGTCTGGAGCCCGGGGCCCTGTACATCGCCCTGGGCATTATCGGCGCCACCGTCATGCCCCATAATCTTTATCTGCATTCGTCGCTGGTACAGACCCGGGCCCTCTTTAATACTCGGACGAGCAAATCCGAGGCCACGCGATTCAACCTGATCGATTCCGCCATCGCCCTGAATGCGGCCTTCTTTGTCAATGCGGCGATCTTGATCATGGCCGCCGCCGTGTTTCACCGCCGAGGCATCGTGGTGACCGAAATCCAACAGGCTCATCAACTCCTGCAACCCCTGTTGGGGAATACCCTCGCTCCGGTTGCTTTCGCCCTGGCCTTGCTTGCGGCGGGGCAAAGCTCCACCCTGACCGGCACCCTCTCCGGACAGGTGGTAATGGAAGGCTTCCTGAACATCCGCTTGCGCCCCTGGCTACGCCGCCTGGTTACCCGAAGCATCGCTCTCATTCCCGCCATCATCGTCATCGCTGTTGCCGGAAGTAAAGGCACCTATAAATTACTGATCTTCTCCCAGGTCATCCTGAGCCTCCAGCTGCCCTTCGCAACCATCCCTTTGATCCATTTCACTTCCGACCCCGGCAAAATGGGAGCATTCGCCAACAAAACCGGGATTAAGATGTTAGCCTGGACGGTGGCCGGAATCATCGTGGCCCTGAACATGAAATTGGTGCTGGACGAATTAGCCGGATGGTTATCGGGGGCCTCCCCTGTCATGTACGTGATCGTCATCCCACCAGCGGTCTTTCTGTTCGGGGTGCTGGGATATATTACCTTTGCTCCTGTTGTGGGACAAAAACGCCTCTGGGAAAGGGGTTTGATCAGCACCAGCCGTCAGGTGGTGGAACGCATTCGTCCTATGAAATTCCATACCATTGGCGTAGCCGTCGAACACACGCCGGGGGATGCGGAGGTGATTTCCGCTGCCCTGACTCTGGCTCAAACTCATGCGGCACGCATCACCCTGCTGCATGTGGTGGATACCCCCGGCACCATGGTGTACGGACGCGAAGTCGCCTCCCGCCACAGTGAAGAGGACCGGCAATACGTGGAAGAGCTGGCCCGTTCCATCGAACACCAGGGATTAAAAGTCGACGTGATGATCCGTTACGGTAATCCCATCGACGAAATCGTACAGGCAACCGAAGCCGCAGGGTTTGATCTCCTGGTTATGGGTGCCCACGGCCATCATGGGGTGGAGGACCTGGTATTCGGCCAAACGGCCACCAGCGTGCGCCACGCCGTAAAGATTCCCGTGCTGATCGTTCGCACCCGTCACCGGACACCCGAACGTCCCCAGAAAGAGCCCTGAGCCGGGCGGAATCAGGGGCTAAAACCGATCCACACGAAAGGGGTGTATACAGATCTCGGGCGACCGTTCCAGCACCATGTCTGCCACTACTTTTCCCGTCCCCGTGGCCAGGGAAATCCCGATCATTGCGTGTCCCGTGGCTATGATCAGGTTGGGATAAGCGGGCACCCGACCCACAATCGGCAGCCCATCCGGGGTGCAGGGGCGCAGCCCTGCCCACAGCTGCCCCTTTTGCCGAGAAAAAGGCTCCAGTTCCGGTAAATACTTTTGCACACCTTTCCGAATGGCACGTATTCGGCGGTGGTTGATCTTCAATTGAAGCCCCGCCAGCTCCAGCGTACCGGCGAAGCGCAGTCGCCTTTGAAAAGGCGTTACCGCGATTTTCGTTTCGGTCAGAATCATAGGTACTGTAAAGACCGGTTTTTCCCAGGGGAACGTAAGGCTGTAGCCTTTTGCCGGCTGTACCGGCACATCCAAATCCATCGGCGCCGTGAGTTGCGGCGTCCAGGAACCCGCCGCCAGCACCACCTGACGGGCACGAACCCGGCCGTTCTCCAGCTGAAGTGCTTCAACCCGGTTCTTTCTGTGTATCAATTTTTGGACCGCGGCATACTCGATGAACCGAACCCCCCGGCCCGATAAATAGCGGGCCATTCCTTTGACAAATGCTCCTGGATCCAGATGAGCGTCTTCAGGGAAAAACAGTCCCCCCGGTGCGGGAGTGCGGATAGGCCCCAGCAGGCGAGCGAGTTGCTCCCGGGTTAAAAATTGGGCGGACACCCCCAATTCTCGGGCTTGCCGATACAATCCTCGAAGGTCCCGTTCCCCTGCACCGGTAAGATACAGCATCAGCAATCCTCGCTCCGACCATTCAAAATCAAATAAATCGGCCCGGCACAGGTCACGAAAAAGAACCCGACTAAATTCCAGAAATTCTTTCAGCGGTTTTTTATGACGCTGAACCATTGAATGGGCGGCGGATCTTCGAAATTTCCACAACCAGGAGATCAGGTTCCAATCCAGCCGGGGTCGGATATAAAAGGGACTTTCGGGATGGAGCATCCAGCGCAAACCCTTTGCTACAATTCCCGGAGAAGCCAGGGGAATAAAATGACTGGGTGCAACCAGCCCCGCATTCGCAAAGGAACAGCCTTCTCCCATCGCCCCCCGGTCAACCACGACAACGTTTCCCCCCTCACGATGCAGGTAATAGGCGATACACAATCCAATAATGCCACCACCGACGACCACCACATCGGCGGACAGGTTCACCTCTGTTTTCCTCATCCTTCTTTCCTCGCCTTTTTTCGTGGTTAAAGAAAATAAACAGGCCCCCGCCGATTCTTTCAACAAAAGATTTTTTTTCATTATGACGGCACCCATAAGCCGGATGTTTCTCCCAACCAGAGCGCGGGCGCCGCACACCTCAACCGCCGCCCCCCGAAGCCTTCTTCATCGGCAGCCCTGCATTTCATCCTATAGGATGGGTTACGGCACAACCGGCTGGAACGCTCTCTGGTGATCCACAATGCGATATGGAAAAAGGTCAAAAATTTTCCGGGGTTCCGGTAGGTATTGATGGGGAAGTTACCATTTAAAGCATCAAACAATCCACCCTCAAATCGATTGATGCCCATGTCAGGGGCTTGCAGAGGGACTATCCGGCGAGAAACGCCCAACCCGAGACGCAAATAAGCGGGTCCGTTGCAGGCCCATACCGTTACCCTCCGCTGCCCTCCCACCTGATGGTGGGGTAGGGCTCCCGGAAAAAGCGCTGCAGTTTGTCAAACAGTCCCCACCCCCTTAAAATTGGGTGGACAACTGAAACATCAGAATACGGTCGTTGCCGGTATCCGCCACATACACGATCTGGTCTTCCAGAAACGGTAAAACGGCAATGCCTTTGGGCCCATTAAATTGTTTTTCTCCGCTGCCCGGTCCGACAACGGCCTGAAGCTGTTTTCCTGAGGGGGAAAAGCGGTAAAATCCGGGCGGGGGTTGGGTGGTATCGGGATCCGTAATCCGGCGGCCTTCATCCACAACAAAAATAAATCCCAGCCGATCCACCGCCACATCTTCAGGATTGTAAAATTTCTCCGGGTCATAAATATCGGTACCGATCAAGTCGGTGTTGGGCGTGAGGAATTCGGACCCCTCAAAGAAATAGGAGGCGATGTATTGCACCTTAAAATTGTTACGCAGCAAACGGGTACGTCCGGTTTGGGTGAAAATAAAGGCTTTGGTGTCCTCGGCCCGGGTGGAAACATCCAGATAGCGTTCCCGCAGCGATACAATCCCCGTCGGTACAATCGCCGAATACAACCCGGTTCCATTCACATGCATGGGCAGGGGGCCCTTCAGGGTGTGGTCACCGCTGAAATCATAAATAAAACTAAATTCCTTGTAATTGGTGCTGGAGTCCGCCGTGTCGATCACCGTCACGTAATACTCAAATCCGGTGTGCACGGTGATGCCGGTAAACTGTCGGGACGGTTCGCTGGATTGTTCAAAAACCTTCTCGACCGGCGCCTCCCAAATACGATGGCGATATTTGACCAGGTCGATGCGGTAAACGGCGTTGGTTTTGTTGACAATCAACAGCTGCAAACTATCGTTTTGGGTAATGGCCTCGGGATGGGGGATGTATTGAGAAACGCCTTGAATTCCCCCTCCCAGATCCATCATAACGATCCGATCGTTACCCGTGTCGGCAATATAGAGAAAATTATCGGCTCCCAGATAAATGTCCGCGGGTTTGCTGAAGTCATAGCCATGTTCTCGATCCAGGGGAGGATTCAATTGCACATAGGTTTCTTTTCCCACATTGGAATACTGATCCTCCGCCGGAGGGATATTGGGCAGAGGAAGTTTTTCGTGGGCACATCCGATCCACAGCAGTCCCACAGCCAGCCACGCGATCATTAAACATCTCATCGGTTCTCACCCTGATTGATTAAAATTGAACTTGAAGAGCAAAGCGGTTGACATAACCCAGACGCCCGAAATTGGTGAATGCATAATCCAACCGAAAATCGGCGGTTTTCATGGGCAGCCGCAATCCAAACCCGGCGGAAAAATTCTCTTCCACCCGGGCGGTTTTATATCCGGCCCGTAACGCCAACACATCGTTCCACCAGTACTCCAATCCAAAGTTAAGGTTTTCTTTATTGTCGTTAGGATGATCCAGTTGCACCGAAGAGGTTAACTTCGAATTTTCGGTTTCCATCAACTCCATGGCGATACCGATGCGAAACATGGTTGGGGGACTGAAGGACTGGAAAGATTTTACGGTGACTTTTTCATTTTGCAGATTGACATACTCCACGGTGCCCGTGGGTGCAATGTCGGAACCAAAGTTTGTGACCGCCACGGCAAATCGAATCGAGCGCCATCCGGTTTTATAATACGTTCCCAGGTCGAACAGAAAAGCCCGCATGGTGAGTTCGGCGATGTTTTCCTGCATCACCTTGGCGGTGATTCCGAAGCTGAATTTATCGGTCATATTTCGGGCGTAGGTCAATCCCACCATAAAGTCCCCGAAACTGAACTTCCGACCGGTGCCCAGGGGCATGAGCTCGGTGGTTTCCATCATCTCGTCGGTGTGCAAATAAGTGATGGCGATCCCAACAGAATTGGCGGGGTCGAGATGATAGACCGCGCCGGCGAATTCCAGTTTAATATCCACCAGCCATTGAATATGGGAGGCAATCAGGGCATTTTTCCGGAACTGGCTGATGCCGGCGGGATTCCAGTAGAGGGCTTCGGCATCGTTGGCGATGGAAATGAACGCTTCGCCCATGCCAATCGCCCGCGCCCCCACGCCGATTTTTAAAAATTGTGCCGCCGAGGTTCCCACCCGTTGTCCTCCCAAGTTGGGGATCAACTGGGCCCAACCCGTCGCCCCCAGTACAAGCAGCATCACAAGAACATGGAACTTTCTCATCGTCAAACCCTATTGTCGTTTAAAACTCCACCGAAAAACCGATCCGAATGTTGCGCGGTGCCCGGTAGCGAGCCGGATTCAAGGGATACGGTTCCGATATGGGATAAAACCGATCCGGATACAGAGGATCGTTCCAGCTTACCGGAACAGGATCGCCATATTTATAGGCATCTCCGGTCACTGGGTTGATGATTTCCGGGCTCTTTTGATTCAACAAATTTCTCACTTCCACAATAAACACATATTTCATTCCCCAGAGTCGGAAATACTTGTTGAAGGTGAGGTCGACCCAGCTCCAGTATCGACCCACCTTGCTATAATATTTGGCCTGGTCTTTGATGGAAACATAGATGGGCCGTCCGTCTTCGGAACGGATATAGTCGAACACGGCAGGCGTGTAGCGGCGTCCGGCCTGGGCAAAAAAGCGTAAGTTTAAGTTCCAATCGCTGAACAACCGCAGCCCAAACAGGCTGGGACGCTGATCCCTTTCCACCCGGATGGACCAATTGGCCTGAAATTGCCAGGGGCGATCCCACCGGGCGTAAGTTTCTTTTATCGGCTGCTCATCTATGCTGCCCTGGGCCACCAGCAAGCCCACATCCGGGGAAGACGATTTGGTGGTGGTGATGGAATAACTGCCGGATACGTTTCCATAAAAATACTTGCCAATACGGGTCTTGTATTCGAATTCGATACCCCGCGAGCGGGCATAATCCAGGTTGACGTAAAATATGGCCGACCCCAGGCGGGGAATGCCCCGAATGGTGGTGGTTTGTACGTAATCATAAATATCAATGTAATAGGCCGTTATGCCAATCACATCATTTTCGGTGAATTTGTGGCGAATTCCCAACTCATACTTCACACTGGTTTCCGGATTCAAATTCGGGTTGCCAAATTTCTGATAGGCAGACTTGGCGCGGGCCGGGCCCAGCTTGGCATACACAAACTGAGGCCGGGGCAATTTGGAAAAATGGCCGTAATTAAAATACAACATCTGATTGTTGGAAATGGGGAAGGATACGCCTATCCGCGGCATCAGACGCAGCTTGAAGCGGTGTCCCAGAAACTTAAAGGTTTGTTGCTTGTACTGTTTTCGCATGGCATCGGTTAACAGCACGTTAGGATCGTCTATGGCCCGATCCACAAATTTTCCCGGCATCCAGTAATCCAGGCGCATTCCCGCGTTCACATAAAATCCTTTAAAGCGAATGTCGTCTTGAACGTAAACGGCGCCATCGGAAGGATACACTTTATAGATATCCTGGCTGGAACCGAATCCCCCTTCAAGCCAGGGATCGATAATTTCGATGAGTTGCATCTCTTTGAAAGAGGCCTCAAAGCCCGCCTTTAATGTGTGAATCTCGCCGCGTACACTGGTAATATCCCCTTTGACGGTATACCAATCCACATAATGATCGTGCCAGACACTGGCATTGCCATAGTCATAGAAACCGTCTCCGGGGATCACGCGAATTTTGGTGGAATCCGAGCGGGGGGCAAAATATTCCACCGGCAAACGCGGTACGTCCCAGGCGCGCGTATATTCCCACCACATTTTGCCCTGCCAATCGCTGCGCAGCTGCGCAAAATATTTGCTGACTTTCAGCTCATAGAAGGTGGTGCTATTCAGGGTATGTTTCCAGTATAATCCGATCTGCTCGTTATCGTGAGTATAGGTGTTGAAGTTATCCAGGTTTTTGGAAAATTGATAGGGGAAACCCGGTCGAGGTTCGACATATTCCAGGGTGATTTGCAGCGAACGGGTATTCTGATTTACCGCCAGGCTGCGGCTGTAGGAATAGGTTAAGGTCCGGGTGGGATCAATTTTCCAGGTTAACTTAAACAATCCCGACCAGCTGTTGTTTTGCCGCGGGGCGAATGTGGTGCCGGTAAAAATCCGGCGACCGAACAGCGATAACCGCGGGGTAATGGATGAATACAGCTGCGAGGCGGTCGCACGGGTAAAATCGTCCGAAACAAATGCGTATAAATTGGTAAAGAAATACATTTTACCCGGCAAGCGGAGGCCCAGAAAGGGTAAAACGCTGTTGGAGATGGGTTCCGGCCCCCCCAAGCTGAATTCGTACTGGTCGGAGTTAAAACTGAAGTCCATCCCCCGAAATAATCCGCCCAGATGGTCGGACTTGTACAGGAAGAACCCTTCCAGCTTATCACCACCGGTTTTGGTTTTCACTTTAATAACCCCCGAGGTGGCCTGCCCATATTCCGCCTTAAACCCCCCGGTAATCACTTCGAACTCTTCTATGGCATTGGCGGAAATGTTCAGTCCGAAACCGGTACCCGACAGAGGATCCTGCACCGAGATGCCGTCCAACAGATATTGGACCTCGTAACTGCGGCCTCCGCGGATATGGATAGCATCATCCTGCCGGACAATTCCCACCTGTTGTTCCACCAGCTCCAGGGCATCATTGACGATTCGATTCTGGATTTCGGTGCTGCTTAAAGCGCGAACCGTACTGGTTTCTTCGATATCCATGAGGGGTTTCGCACCAATGACTTCAATCTCCTCGCCCAGAGCCAGTGCCGAAGGCTGCATCTCGAAATTCAGGGTTACGGTTTGTCCCGGCTCCACCCGTACCCCGGTGCGCTGGATAATCTTGTAGCCGATGTAACTCACCTCCAGGGTGTATTCACCGGGCTCTATATCGGTGATGATATAGGTACCATCCATATCGGTGGAGGCGCCGTAATACGTACCTTTGATGATGATGTTCACCCCGATGAGGGGTTCACCGGTCTCTTTGTCTCGAATGACGCCGCGGATCGTAGCGGTCCCCTGGGCGACAGCCGACTGAATCAATCCGGTAAGGATCAACCCGAATGCCAGTAGATGGAATCTTCTTTTCATCGCCTCATCACGGTTTAAATAAGTCCCTGAACACAATTCGGAAAAAATCATTTAGATTGTTGTTGCCTTGCAAATAATGTAAGGGCGTTCCCGAGAACACAAAGTCATATTCCCCCGTGTTGTCATTGCGGCCCACCAGGATAAAAATGGGATCATCGGTTCCTTTGGGATCATCGTACCGGTACATGGGTATCGAAGTCGCCTTCGGAATCAGAGAGATTAATCCCAGAATAAACTTGGACACCTTCAGCGTGGGTAAGGGCGGCAGATCCGGAAAGGCGTTACTGAAGGCCGAATCGGGATAATAAATTTTGCCCGTGGTGATGATGTTATAAAACTTACCCAGAGAATCCACCGGGGCAAAAGCCATGGGATTGCCCTGTCCACCAAATCCCTGATTAAACTGCACCGTGTAAATAATTTTACCTCCCTTGGCGCGGAACTCCGGGATGGCCACCTGGGCGGCAACAAAATGATCATCGCTTTCGGTGATCAGGTCCGAATACCACAAAACCCGATCAAACAGTTTGAGCGTTTCCACGAATTGGGTCCGCGACACCGGGAAGCTGGCTTCAATGTTCCAATAGGAGTAGCTTTCTTGCAGTTCTCCCAACACTTCATTCATCATGGATTTGTAATAGCGGTCCGGGAAACCGGTGGTACTGGACTCCACATTAAAGTCATCGATCAAGAGATATCGTCCCTCCGGTTCTTTAACATACCAGAACCGGTCTTCCTGTTCGGGCATGCGGATGACAGGGCTCACCGCCCCGGCGATATCCACCGCCCGGATGTAAAAAGCATGGTTGCCTTCGGTCAAACCGCTATCGGCGTTCAGGGTAAGGGTTCGCCGATAACCGGGGATTCGACGCCAGGGGCCTGTGGTATCGTCCAACACATATTCAAAATAGGCGATGGTGGAATCCCCATCCAGATCCCCCGCCGTCCATACAAACGTGGTAACGGTGAATGTGGTATCCGGTATTTTGCTGGAAGCCGTCCAGCTTATGCTGGGTGGACTGTTTTTAATGGGAAACCGCTGGCGGGCCGGGGTGGGATCCTCCAGCCCCTCGTTATCCACTGCTTTTACCTGAAACACATACATAGTATCGGCGGAACGGATCTCCAGAGGAAATACACCCGACCGTTTTTCAGTGAATTCCCAATCCCCGGGCTCCGGATCGGCTTTCCAGGTATAATAAAATCCCACCACGAATCCGTCCGGGTCTCGACCGTCCCAATAGATTTTTTGAACGCTTCGAGTGGCATTCAAGGTGTCGGTACTCTGAATGAAGATCTCTGTTTCGGGGGGTTGATTGGGGAAATAATCCCCCGTGACGGGCGGCTGCTCACACGACCACACTCCCAACAATCCGACCCAAACCCCAACCAGCCACTTCCAACCATTGCTCCTAAAGCGTCTGCACGACACACCGGTTCGTACCCTCATTCCCCTTACCCGTGTTTATCCGTGTGGTTTATGCTCCCTAACCGATTGCCTCGAACGTCCCGTTTTACCGATTGGGGACCACCCCGGGAGGATAGTCCCCAATCCAACACTTCCTACTATTTCAAAAGAATCATCTTGCGAGTCAGCTGTACGTCTTTGCCCTTCAAGGTGTAGAAATAGATTCCGGAGCTAACGGGATTACCGGCTTCATCCACACCGTTCCAGGTAGCTGTATACCGACCCGCGGGCAGATATCCGTTAAACAGCGTTTTTACTCGTTGTCCCAGCACATTAAAGACGATCACTTCATATTTACCGGCGCGAGCCACCGAGTACTGGATGCGGGTGCTCGGGTTAAAGGGATTCGGATAGTTCTGGGACAGAGAGAAGGTTTCGGCAATCGATGGATCGGCATCGTCGATGGAGGTGACATGACCGACGACGTCGTTGCTATCCCGCGGGATCAACTTGTAATTACCGAAGCTGTAATATCCCAGCGCGATCAACTTCTGGATGGTATCCCCTTCTTTGAAGGTGGAGTCGCTATTGCCCTCAAAAGCCATGGAGTAATCGTCCACCCGAACGCCACCGGTTCCATCGTCAACCACAAATTCACCAAAGTTGCGGGGAGCATCGGGGAAGGGGTCGGTAACCGCAACGTTTTCCACCTGAATCAATACACTTTCGTAGGCCTCGGCATTCTCTCCGCCGGTGGCCACTTCTCCGGTGGTCACGGTGACCGGGGTCGGCACCCCCACCCCAGCGGTGACGACATTGACACTGGTAACATCGGAAAGGCGCGTTACACCAAAATACTCTTGCACCGTTCCGGTGACTTCTACCAGATCGCCCTCGGCCACGGTATGGACCGGATCGTACACCTGAATGCCATACCAGGCACTATCCTTTTCCTGAATATAGTAGCGATTGTAGAAGTTGGTGGAGTCTGTGGTCACCACTCCGCGAACCGTTACTTCATAGCCTTCGTATCCGGAGGCATCCAGCGCATATCCCCAGTTGTACTGCAGATCTTTGATGGTCACCCCCTGATCCCGGACCACGTAAAAATAGATGCTTCCGGATGCCATGGAAGTATCGCCGGGCATCTGGCTGAAATCGCCTTCATTGTCCACGGCGGTAATAAAATAGCGCACCAGGGCGCCGTCGGCCTGAGCCGGGATATCGGCCGAAAAGGTATCGGCATTGGCCGTCATGGCAACGGATTGAAAATCTCCCCAATTGACGCTGTACCAGAGCTGGGCCTGGTCCACGGTGCCATTATCGGTAATCACTGCGCTGACGCTCACGGCATCCTGAGAAGTGGGGGCTGCAGGCGTTCGCACCACATCGGAAATCACCGGCGGATTGCTCAGGATTTCCAAATCCGCATCGGTGCGCGGATTGACGGAAAAACCCGCCGGTTCATCCCGGATAAACCCGTTCACATTTAAACGGGTACCCGCTACCGGCCACATGTAGGTGCCCCCCAACAATCGATCCCGGAACCAATTGAAATATTCTCCCATGTAGGTTAAACCACCGCTGGCGTCGGTGATACTGGCCCAGTTACCCGGCACGTTATTGTTGACCACGGAGGCGTTTTCTATCCGCACCCACATGCTTTCCCACTGCTCCGCCGAGGCCTTGGTTTCCAGGTCCGCAGCGGTTAACACCACCGGATTGGGGAAAGGATTATCGGTGGATACGACTTCAATGGGTATGGGGGGATTGGTAATCAGAGCAATTTGAGAAAATCCGTTATATTCGTCCACCACCCCGGTAAAATAACAAATCCAGCCCGGTTCCACGAATTGGAAGGCGGTCTCCGTGACAAACGTATCGTGCTGAATCACAAAGAAGCCGCTCCAGGGATTAGGAAAGCTGTCGGGATCCACAATGTAGACCGCCCAGCGTGCTCCCACCCATAAATCCCGGGGATAGGTCATGACCTGCCCCTTCACCACGACGGTGTCTCCAAACCTCGGGGATTGGTCATTCGTTGCTGGATCCGGCACAAACTGCAACTCGTAAATGCTGACGGTGTCGTACGGGGCCGGATTCAACGCCCAGGCAGATGCCATCAACAGCATCACCAGCAATACGCCCATTAAAGTTGTCACTCTGAATCCCATGGTACCTCCTCCAATTTAAGTTAGGGTTATTGATTATTTAATTGAGGAGCTATTTAATAACCACAAACTTTCCCCGATAAACCTCGCCCGTATCCAGGTCTTTCACGGTAAACAGATACAATCCTGTGGCAATGGCCTGATCGTACTGGGTCACCAGATCCCAGGCATGTTCCCCACCGGGGAAAATGGTATTCCCCTGAGAAAAACTTTCGTACCATTTGATATCCATTCCCCGATAAGTATCGCCCCGGTGAATAAAGCTATCGACCAGGTCCCCTGCCAGGGTATAAATGCGAACCTCGCAGTTTCGGGGGAGGTTGTAAAAATACAACTTCCGTTCCCGTTCCTGGGTACCGTCCCACAGGGCATTTACCCGATAGGGATTGGGGTATACCCCCACTTTTAAAGGCTGATTCCGTTGTCGGGGGGGCGTACCGGGACTCACAATGGCCACATTCTTTAAGCGGCTGCTCTCCAGGCTCTGAAGTCTTAATTTCTCGTCCCCCCGATCAAAGGCCGTCACGGCAAAGGCGTACTGCCATCCATTGTGCAATCCGGTTATTTCGTACCGGTAATAATACTCCACCGTGTCCGGCTCACCGGTTTCGGGGTTCTGAGTAATCTCGACAATGGGCTCGTCCAGTCGAATTTCGTCCAGCCCCGTATCGTAGAAAACCCCATCCACAATATCAAATTCCCGTACCAGTTGCATGCCTTCAAAAATCCCCCTGGGCGTGCGATCGTCCCCCAGAAAAGAGCGGTAAATTCGATATCCCTCAAAATCCTTTTCCTTGGAGATCAGGTCAATGGATTCCTCGGCGGTTCGATCCCACAACAGGGTCACCTTTTGATGGCCGGGAACGGCCTTGAAACGGGGGGAAAGGGGTGGAGTCGGTAGCACAAACCGATCTAATTTGCCGTTGCCGTTAACATCTTCGGTGGAGTCGGTGCCGGCGTAATCCAGTTTGCCGTTTCGATTCGTGTCTTCTCCATAAAAGGCCCTTAACGCCCAGGACACATTTTCGAATAAGTTGCGTTTGGCAAAATCATCGTCAATAGTGGAAGGATTAAAACCGTACTTCTTGGCACAGACAATGGCGAACACGACGTTAATGGAGGAATCGGGGGCAATGTGTTCAAAGGGGCCGGTGGAGATGAGCGCCATCCGGTTGCCCGGGGTTTGATAAATATTGTCGTAAAAATATCGTTGATCAATCGAGTTTTTCATCCGCTCGTAGCGGCTGGCTTCATCGGCGGGTGGCCGATCGAACTCATTGTCGCCTCCGGAAAAAAGCCAAAAATTATAAGTGGTCCGCCCCTTGTACAAACTATCGTCCTTCTGAGGATCGGCCCCCATCAGGGCCATGGCGACGTAGCTATCGGTGTAGCCCGGATCCCCATCATAATCGTAAGCATACACAAATTTCATGGTGTCGGTATCCACAAACCCATTCCCCACGTGCATGTAAAACGGGGCCCCAACCCGGGGAGGCGTGATATTGATGTTTCGCACGACCAAATCCGCCCAGAGACCCACATATACATTCTTTAAGGTATCCTTAAAATCGGCATATCCCACATTTGTTATGGTATAGTTAAAAATCACGAAGGCATCGGCAAAAGGGAAATTCCAGGCATAGGTTTCCAGATGTACCGCTATGCCCAATGGGGTGTGATTGGGTATGGGAATGGAAGTCCCCGGAACAAAGCGATTGGTATCCACAAAATTGATGATAAAATCCTGATGACTGATTGCCCGAGGATCGTAATACTTGCTCTCTTCCAGGGATGAACGTTCGATGATAATGTCCGTGGGATCATCCGAATTGGTGAATTCGAAATTCAAAGCTCCACCGGACTGAATCCTGGCACTGTTAAACGCTCCGGTTGTCACTCGAATTCCCTGGGGGGTTTCCGCCCCGACCCAAAGTCCCCCATCAAACATATGCTCTATACCCGAGCCCCGGGGATATTCGCAAGAAGGGAAATCGATCGGCGTTTGCTGAACAAAGCCATCCCCGAAAGTTCCATAGTTGGACACCGTCAAACCGATATTACCGACAGAGGTGAATCGCTGATCGTCCACGGTGATTTTAAGTAATTGAGGGGGGAGTTGCTTATCCTGGGAAGGCCCCGTAGCAGCAACCATCAGGATAATACCAAGTATGCGAAGCCTCATCATGAGCATTACCGGAATTTAATTGCCGTCGTATTTAGAAGATCCATGACAGATAAATTACCCGCTATAAGAAAATAGCGGGGCGACTTTTGGCCATTCAAACCCTTTCAATGCTTCGTTAATATATATGAACAAAGCCGAAGTTGCAAGACTTATCCCAAGTTCTCCCCAACTTTAGTAAAATTTTACCCTTCAGTAAACCATTCCCGGACATGTTGCAAAAAAGCATGAAACCGAAACCCTGAGGTAAATCAAGGCGTTAATTACTATAAGTCAATTTAGGGGGGCAACATGAAACCTTTTTTTGGTCTTCTTTCGGTACTCTTTTTTTCCGCATGGCTCTTCTTCCAGTGCGATAATACCCCAATGGATTCTCAATGGCAACCACCTCAACCCTCACGCACACTGACCCAAACGGAAATGCAACTGGGTCAGGCCTCAAATGCCTTTGGTATCCAGCTCTTTCAATTGCTCACGATGGAGAAGCTATCCGAAGGGGAAAATATCTTTGTTTCTCCTCTGAGCATCTCCCTGGCCTTGTCCCTGGCATTGAATGGGGCAAACGGAAGCACGTTTGAAGCCATTCGCAGCACTTTAAAATTGGAAGACATGACTCTGCAAGAAATCAATACCAGCTATTCCAGCCTGATCGACCTCCTGATGCGGGTCGATCCCACGGTGATGCTCCAAATTGCCAATGGATTATTTTTCCATCAGGAGTTTCGGGTGAAAGAGCCGTTCATCCGGACACTGAAAAAGTATTATGCAGCCGAGGTACAGGCAATGAATTTTGGATCGCCCCTGGCTGTACAAATCATTAATAACTGGATCAATACCCGGACCAACGGCTTGATTCCGGTTGCGATCAACCGGATTCGATCCGATGAGGTGCTGTTTTTAATCAATGCCATCTATTTTAAGGGTAACTGGACCCACGCTTTTGATCCGGAACGCACCGCCGACTCACCGTTTTTTCTGATGGATGGCCGGGACGTCATGGTTCCCACCATGTACCGAAAGGCAGTCCTGGGCTATTTGAACACCCCTCTGGGCCGGGTCATTGACTTACCCTATGGCAACAAACGGTTTAGCATGACCATCTTTCTTCCCCACGCCACCGTCTCCCTGCGGGACGTTCTCCCACAACTTTCTCTGGAAAAATGGTATACCTTTTTTGAGCGGCTGGACAGTGTTCAGATGGAATTGTTCCTGCCAAAATTCACCTCTAAATATTCCATAAACCTGAACACCCTGCTGACGGCCATGGGCATGGAAGTCGCTTTCAATCCGAATAAGGCGGATTTTTCGGGCATTTCGAATCAAAAGGTCGTCCTAACGAGAGTTAACCACACGTCTTTTATACAGGTGGATGAAAAGGGCACCGAGGCGGCGGGCGTGACGGCTATCGGAATCGGCATCGTTAGTCAACCGCCCGTGGTGCGGGTGAACAGACCGTTCGTCTTCCTGATTCGGGAAACCACTTCGAACACCATTCTGTTTATGGGAGTTGTGTTGAATCCCGCCCGGTCGTGACCGCTGGTGGGAACACAGCTGCATACCGTTGACCGGCACCATTTTTCTTTACCTTCAGAGGTACAACCGACGATCTTTCCCGGACGGCGGGCATGCCTTGGTCATACAGCCTGAGGGCACGAAACCCCGTCTTTTAACAAAACCCGATACACGAAAGCCGACGCCAGGGCCTCCCAGGCGGATGAGGCCCCGGCAATCAATGCATATCCAACCTTTAGACTCCCCCCCAACCCCCTGCGGAAGTTTCCATAGGGACAGCATTTTTTTGCTGTATTGCAGGATTCCCGGGAAAGTCGTATAATTGCCCAGGAAAGAAACAGAGGAGAAAGGGAATGGCATCCAGGCTTAAGCGTCGCCGGTTTCTGGGAACTTTAGGAAAAACCCTGGTTGCAAGCCTGCCGGTTTTTGCCTGGGGATGTACGCGACAAAACGAAACAACCAGCGCACAGGGGCCCGCCGTCATCACCCAAAAAACATTTTCCTGGAAGATGGTGACCACCTGGCCGCCCCATTTTCCGGCCCTGGGTGAAGGCGCAGAACGTTTTGCACAGTGGGTGGCGGATATGTCCGGCGGCCGTTTAACAATAAAAGTATACGGAGGCGGGGAATTGGTACCTCCCTTGGAGGTGTTCGATGCCGTCAGCCAGGGCATTGCCGAAATGGGGCATGGAGCGGCCTATTACTGGGCCGGGAAAGCCCCGGCGGCTCAGTTTTTTGCCGCGGTACCTTTCGGCATGAATGCCCAACAAATGCACGCCTGGATCGATACCGGGGGCGGCATGGCTTTGTGGCAGGAACTCTACGCCCAGTTCAACCTGGTGCCCTTCCCCGGCGGCAATACCGGCGTACAAATGGGAGGATGGTTCAATAAGGAAATCCAGAGCATTGAAGACCTGAAAGGGTTGAAAATGCGCATTCCCGGTCTGGGAGGGAAAGTGATTGCACGGGCCGGCGGCGCGGCCATTCTATCTGCCGGGGGAGAAATTTACACCAACCTGGAACGGGGAGTGATTGATGCCACCGAATGGATTGGCCCCTATCATGATTACTTAATGGGATTCCATCGCATCGCCAAGTATTATTATTATCCCGGCTGGCACGAACCCGGAACGGTAACGGAATTAATTTGTAATAAAAAGGCTTTCGACACGCTGCCGACCGACCTCCAGCACATCATTCGCGTGGCCGCGTGGCGGTTGAACACCTGGGTATTATCGGAATTCGAAACCAAAAATACGGAATACTTGCGGAAAATCCGGGCCGAAGGAAAAGTGCAAATCAAAAAATTCCCAGATGAAGTATTGCAAACATTTCGTCGACTTTCCCGGGAAGTCATCCAGGAAGTCGTGGAAAAAGACCCGTTCAGCAGAAAAGTCTATCAGTCCTTTCAACGGTTTCAACACCAAATCGGCGAATGGGCCGCCCTATCGGAAAAAACGTACTACCACGTTCTAATGCCATAAGCGGGGTCCGTTGACCGCATCGGACGATGGCCCGAGGACATCACAGGGCGAATCGGTTGCGAGCACCCCCCTCCTACCGGAGCGGGGGAACCATCAGAGAACATTGGTTAATAAGAAACGATTTCGGAATCAAATGACCGCTTTCATTACTGATTTTGATCCGGATAAAACTGTTCTTATTTTTATTCCCATCGGTTGCCGATAAATGGAAAAACAAAGCGGGATGTTCCTGGCAGGATGTAAAGATGAAACGATCAAAACCCGTTCTTTTAGAGATCGATCCGCCGGTTGCCATCATCCAGTTGAATCGTGCGGAGGTTCATCATGCCATCGATCGGGCGATGATGGAGCTATTGGATGAATACACGCGCCGGATTGAGGCCCATGGACAAGTGCGCGTGGGTATTCTAACGGCCCGGGGGAATACAACTTTTTGCGCGGGTGGGGATCTGAGATTTTTCTCTACTTTAACCACCCGGGAGTCGGGCTTGCACTTGTCCCGGCGCATGCAAACCATTCTGAATCGCATCTGGCAAGGGCATATCCCCTTCATTGCGGCGATCAACGGAGCCGCCCTGGGCGGCGGATGCGAATTGATGACCGCCTGTCACATTCGCCTGGCCGCCGAGCACGCTCGCTTTTCTTATCGCCAGGCGGCCAACGGATTAATCACCGGCTGGGGAGGAGGGGTGCGTCTGTTTCGCATTCTGGGTCCCGGTGCCATACGCCTGTTAATCACCTCGGAATCCATCTCCGCGGAGCAGGCACTCCGCTTGGGATTGATTGATCAGGTGGTTGCCGCCCCTCAACTTCTCTCCGAAACCCGGAAATTGGCATCAACCATCGCCCGGAATTCCCCTGGAGCAGTGGCCGCTTTCCTGGAAATTCTCCGGGCCGTCTCCGACGGTCGATGGGAAACCGCTCGTTTCATCGAAACCAACCGTTTCGCCGATCTCTGGACGAGTCCCGAATTTCGCCGGTTTCTCAACCATTTTTTAAATTCTCAAGA
The DNA here is from genome assembly GCA_015485355.1 of bacterium. Classification (GTDB taxonomy): domain Bacteria; phylum Calditrichota; class Calditrichia; order RBG-13-44-9; family J042; genus JAADJD01. Next base: position 51,853 of record WFTQ01000035.1, read on the forward strand.
AACCTGAACAGAGGAAGTATCCGTTTGAATTTACCGGAGCAAACATTTACCCATCACCCAACCCCGGAAGCCCAGCGATCGACGGGGGCGAGCCGGTTGAACCTACTGCATGCCCTTTTACACCGAACCGCGGCGTTTTTGCTATTGATCGGGCTGGTTGGCTGTGCCGTCAATCCGGTGACGGGCAAACGGGAATTGATTTTGCTGAGCGAGGCCGATGAAATTCGTCTGGGCATTCAAACCGACCGCCAACTCACCCAAATGTACGGTGTGTACGCCGATCCCGAACTGGGGAGTTATATTGAACAACTGGGAGGGCAACTGGCCCGGCTGTCGCATCGACCGCGCTTGGATTATTCTTTTAAACTCACCGATACGCCGGTAATTAATGCCTTTGCCGTACCGGGGGGGTTCATTTACATCACCCGGGGCATTTTGGCTTATCTAAACAGCGAGGCGGAATTGGCCGGTGTTATCGGACACGAGATTGGTCACATTGCGGCTCGGCACTCGGCGAGGCAGTACACACGCATTCAACTGGCTCAATTGGGATTAGGATTGGGTACCATGATTTCGGAGCGGTTTGCCCGTTTCGCCGGGGTGGCGGAATTGGGTCTGGGACTACTCTTTCTCAAATTCAGTCGCGACCAGGAAAAGCAGGCCGATGAACTGGGCGTGGAATATGCAGCAAAGGCCGGATACGACGCCCGGGAAATGGCCAATTTTTTCAGGACGCTGGATCGCATGACGCCTGATGAACAGAAAGGGGATCTGCCCAGCTGGTTTTCCACTCATCCCAATCCCCGGGATCGGGTGGCATTGATCCGCGCTCGGGCAGGGGAATGGTTTCAACGACTGGGCCTGAAGCGACCCCGGATTCGCCGGGAGGCCTACTTGCGCCGGATAGACGGTCTGATTTTTGGCGCCGATCCCCGCCAGGGATTCGTCCGTAAGGGTCGGTTTTACCACCCGGAGCTGAAATTTCAATTTCCCGTGCCCGCCGGATGGACACTGAAAAACAGCCCCACCCAGGTTCGCCTGATCGAACCGCAGGAAAGGGCGGCCGTTTTATTGACCCTGACCGAGGCTTCGGATCCGGCCAGCGCGGCGGCCTCTTTCATCCGTCGGGAAAACGCCACTGTCATCCTCAACACGCCCGCAAAGGTTCATGGCTTTCGCAGCCACATTCTGTTATCCGAGGTGGCTCATCAACAACAGGTTATTCGGATCCTGTCCTACTTTATCCAGAAAGGGAATAATATATTTGTTTTTCATGGATTTACCAACGCGGCACGGTTTGAAGAATTCCAACCCCTTTTCGAATTGACCATGAGCAATTTTCGGGCACTGAAGGACCCTTCGATCCTGGCGATCCGACCGGACCGCATCCAAATCCGACGGGTGCCCCATACCGCCCCTCTGCAGAGCATACTGAAGCGCTGGAAAGTGGCACAAAACGATTATCAAACCGTGGCCCTGTTGAACGGACTTCCTTTGACCCACACGGTTGCCCAGGGCACCCTGTTGAAAATCATCCAACGGGGTCAATAATCCTACGGCTCCTGTACCATTGCCCTTAGTTTTGCCGGGTTTTACCCGGCGGGGTTATCCGAGGCAGGGGAGGCTCGAAAAACAAGGTCATATCGTATCCCAAATCCTCCAATTTTCCCCGATGGGCAAAAATAAACTCCCGAACGGCATCGATACCGATGGCATACGTTACGCCGTAATTGATCCGCCGAAGGTTCCGAACGTACACCTCGCCCCGATAGGGTTTTTCTTCGGAAAGACGCTTTCGTAAGGTTCCCTTCTCCGGTACCAGAATCAGCTCCGACTCCGCCGATACCGAATTCATAATGCCCACCAACTCGAAATTGGGAATGCCATCCCGAATGGCGACGACGATTCCCCCGCTGAATCCTTTGTTAAAAGGGGCATCCACCAGAAACGACCCTTGACCGGTACGATTGGGACTACTCACCAATCCACTGGTAACCATTTTCTGCCCTTTCGGGAAACCCAGAATATACACAAAGGTACCCCACTGCAGCTCCCTTGCCGAGCCAATGGGATAATCGAATACCCGTATGGGTTTTAAGGGTGGGCGGCTCAGGGTCTGTCCCACCAGAGCGACATCCAGAGAACGATCGGATATCAATATTTGAAGATTGTTGGCCAGGGGCAAATCCGGAATGTAATTCTGCTGTCGAATTTTCAGGGCGATGCTCTCCAGAAATTCCGTCGGCTGATCAAAAGCATCGATCCGGTAAGAAAACAGGGTATCCGGAAAATCGATAATATGCGCACAGGTCAACAACGCCAATTGAACATCCTGGGCATATACCACCGTGGCGGTTCCCGAAGCGGTTCGATTGAAAAACGTTTGCTGAACGGCATTGGCTTTAATGACTTCCTCCGAAAGCGGCCCCCGTTTTAAACGCGCCTCCGGCGCAAAAATGTAGCCTCTATAATAGGCCACACAATTCAAGAAATGAACCGATTCCAGTAAGCGTTCCAGTTCCCGGGATGCAGGACGATCCGGAAATTCGGAATCGTATTTGCCATCCGGGATCCGAACGGGAGGCGCCTGCATCTTCTGCAGGCTACAGTTCGAGAAAAACAGAGCCGCCAACACTATCAAAAAGCCAAACCCACTGATTTTACCCGCCATTGCCTCTCAATGGTTTTTCCTCAAAACATTACAAACGGCCATGTTAATTTAAAGCTGATCTCCCGGGAATTCCAGACCCATTCCCTGAGCAAGTTAATGAGTAACCCGGAGAATTCACACCGGAAATGCAAATTGCCTGGGTGTTTGAATTCGTTAGCCGTCAACAATGCACCCTACGGGGGATGCCGAAGGGATTTTTCGGTAAGCCCCGGCATGGAAACGTCGATCGGGGGGGTAATGCCGGTTACAAAACGTCGGGCGCTGTCGGCAAATTCGCAGAGACGAGGAATCCATTCATCGGATATGGGAAATCCCCGCGCTTTTTCATCATTCTCAATCGGCGGCTGGGGACCCTTCGAGAGAATAACCAATTCGATTTATCCCGGACTCCAGGAAATTCCCATTAAAGGATATATCTCCAGACTTTTCCAGCCGACGATCCATCGATCTCTTTTAGGAATATTCATTATTCCATAAGCAACCTGAAATCGCATAAACAAACGAAAATTTTCCAAGATACCTTTCAGAGGCATTTCTATGCCCCCTCCCAAATGTATCGCCCGGTTTCCCCGGTTCATCATATCCGTGTTGTCATGGGTTTCCGTAGACCCGTCCGTATAAGTGATCCGTGATCTTGCCGATAACAGATATCCCCACTCTATGCCGGCCACAAGGAAAGGGTTCAGGGCGTACGGTAATTGGATTTTAACCGAAATGGGAACCGAAAGATATTGGTGGATGATGCTAAAATTCACAGGCGGGGCGGTTGGTGCCGATCGGGAAGAAGGATCTTGTCGGATCGTGACTTTATTGGAAATGACCGCATACCGCAACCCGAACTGCAAGGAAACGTGATTCGGTAAGGGCATCTCCAAGAAGATGCCCCCGTGAGGATTGAAGCGAGGTTCGTTTCGTTCCCAAAAAGCAACCAGGGAATCGTAACGCACCGTGGTGAGGGAGGGGCCTGCGTACATCCCAAGGGAAAAAGAAGTATCGTCGGCAAGCGCTTTTATTTTCAAAGAAAAGAGCGTCATCATCGCCGCCACCAGCACCCAACCGTGGGGAATGGTCCAACCATTTCGCCCATTCCAAAAGCCGGCAAGAGACGCCGTTTGTCTTTCCTCACGCGATTTCCGCCGCCAGGAAAACCTTAAACTGTCTGCATGCATGGCCTACCCCCCTAATTTAAACAGGTTGATCCGAGGCGATTGTATCCTCACAAGCAGAAATCCGTGCCGGTCAGAGCGAGGGAGGGGAATCCTTTGCAGGATGGCCGCCATCCCCTCGAAAAGACCCCAAACAGAGCCTCAAGGGTTGCACCAATCTTCTGCTCGTTGGTCACAACAAGGTAAAGATGGGCCGCTGTTTTTTCAATCGCTTTTTTCTTCCGCCTTCAGGGAGAACAGAATTTATATGGGCCCGCGGTTTCCCAAAATCGATTCAATTGGAACCGGTTACTTTCACAAGCGAAAATGCCGTCCGGATTTTGCTTTTCGTCCTCCGGGAAATGCAATGAGGCGGAACGCCGTCTTTCGTTAAAGCCAGCGTATTACTCCCTGCAAAACCTCCAGGTCAGGGACGCGCAAGAGCCGCCCCCATTTACCAGGGATATTTTCCGGTTTCCAGAGCCTCTGGAAGGGGTACAGCCGGATAAGAAACGTCCCGATACCGTGGCTTCCTTAAAGGGCCCCACAAAGGTCCTGCCATGGCGGGCGAGAGATTCTTTTCTATCTCCGGAGAAAAGTGGGAGACGCTGCCTCTGAGCTTCAATGATCCACGTGCCGCTCGATATTGACCGCCTGGGTTGACCTTTCTAAAAAACGTCGGTCATTGCCACCGGGAAAGATCGCCGGCGATCTTTCCCGATTTCACTGCTCATCACCCGGTCTACCGGACGTCTCGGGCCGGGGCTGGACCTTATCTTAGCAGAATCATTTTACGGGTCTTGACATATTCTCGGGTTACCATCTTATAAAAATAAACCCCGCTGGCTAAACGCGTACCGTTCAACTGAACCCGGTAGTGGCCGGGCGAATGAATGCGATTCACCAGGACCGCGACCCGTTCGCCCAGGAGATTATATACGGCAATATACACCCGGGTCTTCCGGGCCACCGAATAGGCAATGGTGGTCAGGGGATTGAAAGGATTGGGAAAGTTCTGCTTCAACTGAAACCGTACCGGCAAAACGGCGCCGGGCTCGGAAGTCCCGGTGATCATATTGCTGGACGCGTACCAGAACCCTATCCATCCAATCGAGACCGTGTCCCCGCTGGCGCCGATCATCGTTTGTCCGAGGGTACCGCTGAGCTGATGAACGCTGTCCCGAACCACCAGCCCCCCGTTCCCCAACACGCTTTGTTGTATTTGGTATTGACCCGGCAAAGGGTTCGAAAAAAGCAGGAGGTAATAAAAACCCATCACCCAAACGAAACAATTTACGGGTTTCATGGTTGCGACTCCTTAGCGTATGGTTTACTTGCGTAACCTACCGGCTACGGATTCTTTCCATCCGAATACAGACGAAGGGTCACCGTCCCCGGGTCCATCGGTACTGGTTCTCCAGCGCATTCACCCGTTCCATTAATACTTGAATGGCCGTTTGCTGTTGATCCATTTGTTTTTGCTGCTCTTTAATGGCCTGAATTAAAACGGCCACCAGTCGGGCATAATCCACCGAGCGGGCATCGTCGCCGTTTTCCTCATAAGTAACGATTTCGGGAATCACTCGGCCGACCTCTTCGGCGATTAGTCCAATATCATGTTTGCCGCTGGATTTCCAATCGAAACGTACCCCGCGCAACTGCATGACTATCTGCAGGGCTTTTTCAATGGGCCGGACGTTGGTTTTCCAGCGGCGGGAACTATAGGTGGTCCACCCATCGGCAATGGGATCGGTCAAAGACCCCTGTTCTATCGTCAAGATGTTGGGCGGGTTGCTATGGCCGATTCCTACTTTGCCATCGTCGGTGATAACGACTTTGGTATCCATGCCTGTTTTCCCCAGTCGGAACTCTAAGGCATCATTGTCGGTGTTATACACAATCGCCACATCGTTTCCCTTTCCATTGGTAAAACGGAGTTTGGTATCTCCATTGGAACTCAGGTGCAGATGTCCCCGCGGTTGGGTTGTGCCAATGCCCACCGAATCGGCGAAATACGATTTTCCTCCCTGAGCAAAGATGGCGTAACTGTTTGCCCCTTCCACTTTTTGATTTTCGATCAGCACGCCGTAAATGTTTTCCATGGTTCCCGTATAGTTCCGAGGCGAAGCCACAAAAACGCCCCGCACGTTTTGTATTTTTCCGGAATTGTGATTGCTGACGACAGCATACAATCCGTTGGCGATTTCGATGGTACCCGTGGAAAAATTCTTGACCAAACTATATAAGCCGGAGGCTTCGGTAACGGTGCCGGCGTCGGAATAATTCCTTATCATGGCCTGAATGGCCTTGGGAGCATAATAAGTGCCCGCAGCAGCGATATAATCGGAGCTGACTACCAGGGCACGCGTATTTCTTAAACTCACATTGTCGGCCACATCACGGACCATATGGAGCCTTACCGCCGTAAAACCGTCCTCTGTACCCAGGGAATCGGTTTCTTTGACGACAAGCTTCTCATCGGCTTGACTATCCCCAATAACCACCGATCCTTTAACCCGCAAGCCATCCGGTCCGTCGATCGACACGGCACCGGCATCGGCCGTAATCTGACGACCGGCACCGGCTCCCCCCTGATCGTAAGCCTGATCCAGAGTATTGCCCCCTTCCGCCGAAGGACTCGCGGCGATGGTAATGGTATTACCGCTCTGGGACAACGACACGTTGTTTCCTGCGGCCAGGGTTACCGCATCGGTCAAACCGTTGAGGCTGCGCACCACCTGACCGTCAGCAATTTTAGCCGAGGTAATGGCGCTATCCCTTACGGTGTGGGCGTTCAAAGAGTAAGCCGACGCCGCCAGCGGTATCCGGGGCACCATTTCCTGCCCACTCCCCACCGTAACGCCCAACCAGTAGGGCCGATCAAACGCCGGCGTTAAAGGGGTCACCGTGCCTAACAACACATTAAACAATCCATCCTGGACCGGCACCGTTTGGGTCTCCGACCATAGTGCGGTACCTCCATCCAGCGCATCGTACAACCGAAAGGTCATCTCATAGGCGCCATCCGTCACCGCCGTTCCATTGACATCGGTCAATACTCCCTGGTAACTGATCGTCCGGGGAATCTGGGCGCTACCCAATTGAAAAGCAATGAAAAGCAAACACAACCAGGTTAAAGCGTTGCGTCTCATGGGGCTTCCTCCTTAATTGTAATGGAATGGATTTAAAAAATAAATGGTATTTCTCCTCATCAGAAAGCCCTGACTTGCTAAAACAGCTGTTCCGACTCATTCCAACAATGATTTTGGTTCAATCTCACAATTGAAACCAGCGAAAAAAGGTAAAGACGTGCATTCCCTCCCTTGATCACCACCGGAAGGGCTTTATGGCTAAAGCGCAATCCAAACTGCAAAAGCATTCGCATGTGAGGGAGAATAGGGAAGCCTTACCAGAGAGGAAAACCCGAAAGCGGCGCGTTTCCGGCATTAAGGCATCTTTTGCATCTGGAATTGCGGGATAACGGGATCCCGATTTGACTCAGGATTATGAACAAACCCCGTTTGCTGCATTATGAGATCGATAATACCCGGCTGTATGATGAAATCGGTTATTTTCTTGATCTAATATAAAAAATCCTGGCGGAATATCAAGCCGTTTTCCGCCAGGAAGTGAAAAAGTTTTTCGGTTTTCAAAAAGTAAGGGGAATTTCACCCTTCATGGGATGGTGCACATGCCCGAAGCGAGCGAAATTCAGTCGTTTCCGATGGGAACGGGGAATTACTCATGGTCGACATCCCGGGATCGCAATCGCAACATGCCGTAGCCGACGACGCCCGACAAAAGCGACCCTAATAAGATGGCCAGCTTATCGGTATACTGAAACAGGGTATCGTCTTCAAACGCCAGGGTGAGAATAAAAAGGCTCATGGTAAATCCGATCCCGGTCAGGACGGAAACACCATACAATTGCCACCAGTTGCTTCCTTTCGGCAGGCGGGCCAGGCCCAGCTTAATGGCGGCCCAACTGAATCCAAATACTCCCAGTTGTTTTCCCAGAAACAATCCCAGTAGAATTCCCAGGGGAACGGGTCCGGTCATTTGTTTCAGGGACATTCCTTCCAGATTCACGCCGGCATTGACAAAAGCAAAGACCGGGAGAATAAAAAACGCCACCCAGTGGTGCAAGTCGTGCTCCAGTTCTTTCAGGGGTGAAACCGGTTTTCCCTCCTCGTCGCGGGCCATCAGCGGGACGGTGAAAGCCAGCGCCACCCCGGCCAACGTGGCATGCACACCGGATTTTAACACGCTTACCCAGAGTACCATGCCCACTCCAAAATAGGCGGCCCGCCGCACCACACCAAAATAATTCAGCCCGATCAGGATGGTTAACGCTACAGCGGCAACCGTCAGGGAAGTCAGCGATAATTTCGAAGTATAAAAAATGGCGATGATGACAATGGCTCCCAGATCATCAATAATGGCCAGAGCCATAAGAAAAATTTTCAGAGACACGGGTACTCTTTTCCCCAGCAACGACAGGATGCCCAGGGCAAAGGCGATATCGGTGGCGGTGGGGATCGCCCAGCCGTTACGTGCCACAGGATCGTCCAGATTAAAAAACAGGTAAACAATGGCCGGCACCAGCATTCCCCCAACGGCCGCGATTCCTGGAAGGGCCGCCTGTTTCACCGTCGACAGATGTCCCTCCAGAATTTCCCGCTTCACCTCCAGACCCACTAACAAAAAGAAAATGGCCATTAACCCATCATTCACCCAATGGTACAGCGATTTATCTACATGCAAGGCCCCTATACGCACTTCTACGGGAATGTGTAAAAAAGCCTGATACCAGGACGATAAGGCTGTATTGCTGACCAACATGGCCACCACCGTGGTGAACATCAACACAATACCACCGGCCGACTCCTTTTGAATGAACTCCTCAATCGTTGCTTTCATCTATCATTCCCTCTATTCATTTGGTTTTCCAGACGAATTTGCTTTCTCCACTGGGGCAACCAGCCCGGGTGCACCGTGAGGCCAATGATAATTTTCCCCGAAAAGGAAATCAAGGCGAAAAATTCTTTTAGATCCTTAAAAACCGATGCATTATGCCCCACCTCTTCGATCATCTTCTTTAGCATCGAATATTCTACAGTGGGTTTGAGAATATTTTTCATTTTTTCCTGGGTCGTTTCTCTGCACCCCCCACTAACCCACAACCGCTTATTGAATTTCCCAACATTATCCCCTCATTTTCCTTTCCCTCTTTTCTGGCACATATATTGAAGCCTTATTCAAAGCCCAAAAGAAAGGGGTTCACCATGTTGACAATAGCCGACATCGTCATCCGTCACCGATGGAGTATCATTTTGCTGATGACCATCCTGACCGTGGGGATGGGTTTTCTGGCCACCCGGGTCGAACTGAACGCCGACTTTTCCACCTATTTACGCCAGGATGATCCGCTGGTAGAGCAGTTTAATCGGATAGGCGACATCTTCGGAGGAAATTCTATTGGGATTGCCCTATTATCCTCGGAGGATATCTTCACCCCTGAGAACTTCAACCTGCTCCGGGAATTGACGAGTGCTTTCCAGGAGGTAGAAGGCATTGCCTATGTAACCAGCCTGACCAATGTCATCGACTTCCGGCAAACGGAGGAGGGACTGGAGGTTCGTGAACTTCTCGGTGGAGGGAATCTTCTCACTTCCCCGCCAGACCTCGCAGCCTTAAAAGAGTATGTGATGCCAAAGGATCGTTACGTTGGCCGTCTGGTTTCTCGGGACGGAACCACAGCAGCCATGGTATTACGCTTCCAGGGAGGGGTCAATCAATTTGCCACCTCTTTGCGGGTCAAGGCACAGGCCGAGGAAGTGCTGAAACGTCTTCCGGTGCCGGAAAACACCCGCCTCTATTTTGGTGGCCTGCCATTTCTCATTTTCAACATGACCCTATTGATCACCGAGAATTTGACGGTGCTGGTCCCATTGATGATACTGGTTTTGCTTTTAACTCTCTATATGGGTTTTCGCCATTGGGCGGGCGTGGTCTTCCCCATGCTGGTGGTGGGGGTGAGTGTGATCTGGGTGTTGGGCTTGATGGGCTTGACGGGACTGCAGATGGATTTGTTAACGGGCATTGCTCCGGTGATTTTGCTGGCCCTGGGGAGCGCCGACGGCATCCATTTATTAAAACGATATTTTGAACGGCGCCGGCTGGGCGAATCGGCCCGAGAAGCTACACAAAAGGTTTTTAAAGAAATGGGAATCCCCATCTTCCTCACTACCGTGACCACCACGGTCGGTTTTGCCTCCCTGGCCATCTCCGATTTCGCCGTCATTCAACAATTTGGTTTGTTAACCGCTCTGGGTATCCTTATCGCCTTATTGGTCACCCTGACCCTGTTACCCGCCCTACTATCTTTCGGAGTAACCCCGAAAAAAACACCGCCGGGAAAGAAAAAACGGTACGGCTTCGGCGAAGGACTGGGACGGTTCATTGATTATCGGAAAAAGCCGCTTCTACTTGCCACGGGGCTTATCGTCATTGCGGCCCTCTTCGCCTTGCCCCGCATCGAAAAGGATGTGGATTGGACCCTGTGTTTGCAGAAAGGCAGCGGGCCGTTCCACGCCGAAATGTTGCTTCGGGAAACATTTGGGGGATCGCTGCCCATACAAATCCTGGTCGAGGGCGACTTACGCGATCCCGCCATACTCAAACTCATGCTGGAAATCGAACGTCGTCTGGAAGGGGTTCCGGGCGTCAGCACATCTCAGTCCATCGCCGGATTGATTGCGGAACTCAATCAGGTCCTGAACGACGCCTATACCATCCCCGATGATCGCCAGGGAGTCAGCAATCTCTGGTTCTTTCTGGAAGGTCGTCCCCTGCTGGACCAACTGGTATCTCAGGAGGAAGAGAACGCTTTGATACAGGCCAAGCTTAATACCTGGCACACCGCCTTTTTAGTAGCCGCAGTGGATAGCATTAACCGTCTGCTCCAACAGTATCAACGCCCTCTGGTGGCCATTGCACTCAACCGAGTAGCGCCATCCATTCGAGAAAAATGGCTCCCAATTCGCCGGGAGCAAATGATGAGGGATTTTCAACTGAACCTGCAGCGCTATGGGATAGAGCTTCCCATCCGGGAAATAAAACAGGTAGTGGATCTGGCGCTCAATCCGGTAGCGATTCAAAATGGAGCCGCGGTGCTGACCCGGACAGCCCTGGCTTACCTGACCGGCCCGGAGGCCGAGGCGGAGTTGCCCTTTTCCACGGCCCGGGGTATCAGTCGGGCAATCGGCAATGCGCTGGCCCGCAGGGCGGTGGTGGATACCTCCCAAATCCACCACATCCTTCTGGAACAGGTGCCCACCCTGCCACCCGAGGACATCGATTGGCTGGCCCGCTCGTTAACCGCATTGCTGCAGGAACAAATGGAACGGTTACAATTGCAACCCGCCCTAAATGATCTACAAGCCCTGATCCCCGCCGATCATCAGAACAACAGCAACCTCCGGCGCGATTTGAAAGGCACGTTGTGGCGGACGCGGGACCCCATCCTCATCGCCGCCGCCGAAGACGTGGCCCGGATTTTTCCTGAGACCCCCGAACGATCTTTGCGTCCCGTAAACATGCGAGTTGTCCAGACGGGTTTAGCCCCCGTCCTGAAGCGCATGGAAGAAGAACTCACCCCTACCCAGGTGGAGAGCCTGACGATCACCATGGTACTGGTCATCATCCTGCTGGCTTTTATCTTTCGCTCGTGGGTGGGAGGGGTGCTGGCGGTGGTTCCTATTTCTTTAACCATCCTGATTAATTTTGCGGTCATGGGTTATCTGGGTATCGGCCTGGACTCCTTTACCGCCATGATCGCCTCTGTGGCCATTGGTCTGGGTATCGATACGGACATCCATTTTATTTCTCGTTTTCGAGAAGAAATGAAAACGAGTCCCAGCCGCCTCGCCGCCTTACAACGCACCCTCAACACCACAGGAATCTCCATTATCATCAATGCGCTGGCCGTGGGTATGGGCTTTCTGATCCTGCTGGCCGCTGGTGGACAACACATCCGCCGCTTTGGCGGCTTAACAGCCCTGACGATTTTTATCAGCGCCTTGTTTACCCTGACGATCCTGCCGGCATTGCTATTAACGATACAACCCAGGTTCTTACGACAGACACCCCCAACAAAGGCGCCTGTGGAAACCCTATCGAAGAGAAAATCCGGGTGACGTTCGGCGGACTAACCATTTTCCCTTCGCGATGGGATTGGGAACATCCGGTATGCGTTTGCGTCTCAAACGGAACGATGGGTCATCAGCCCATACATTTAGGGGTACCCAATGGCCACACCACCCAATCACCGTCCCGTTAGGGACGGTATGCCCATAGACCCCAAGCGGGTAAATTATGGAAATCAGGCGTGTCATCGTTGTGGAGCGAAGCATCTCCCTTGCTGTTCCAACCTACCACTGACGATCAACCAATCTTGTTAAAGAAACACTCGGTTTCTTTTTGGAAAACGTCATGGGCTTTCCCTCAAGCGGCAGGATGTTCTTGAATGGGATAGGGTCGTTTCAGTGGATAGCCCAGGAGTGTGCGCAGTTCCCAACGCGTATCGAATCCCTGACACCACTTGTTCAAAGAGATTATTTTTGCAGGATTTTCCAGCGCCGTTGCTTCGTGGAATCGATACCCAGCACGGTAAAGGGAATGCGTCCCAGCAGCAGGCCGTCCTCGGTTTCCACATCCACGCGCCAGCGTCCTGGACGAATGCGGCGTTTATACGTATATCCCCGATACCCCTCCCGGCGTCCCCCTCGAATGACAAACCGGCGCCGATCGGTGGTCAACCAGCGGTTCCGATCCTCTTCGTATACCTGCCAACGATGGACGATGTCCTTCTGCAATTGGGTGGGAGCAAACACAGCCGTAAAACAGAACACCGTATCCCCGGGCATCCAACGAAAGGGGTGATCCTGGCGTTTCCAGAACTGATACCAGGCAGGGCGTTCCATCTTTAATTCATACACATCCCCCATTCGCTGTACCCGATGATACACCCCTCCAAATTTTAATGAAAGGGGCACTGGAGGAATCCAGTTGAGAAAATAAAATAACAGAAAGAGGCCCAGTAAGCCTTGCAACATCCATCCCATTCGTCGAAACCGCGAGGAAGAAATGACCTGATATTTACTATACAACAGCCACCACACGCCCAGGGAGACGAACATACCGACCAGGGCCGCCAGTAAAAACATCCCCACGTTCATCCGATGGGTAACAACCGGTAAGAAGAAGATAAAGAAAGAAAATCCCACCAGAAAATGAAGTCCACCCTGTAAGTACATATTTTCCAGCCGCTTCTCTAAGAATTCATTACCGATGAACAGCACCACCAATAATCCCCAAAAAACAGCGCTTTTAGTAAAAGATGCGCTCTGAAAATAGAACACCACGTAACTGCTGAATAATCCTCCAAAAAAGAATTGAACGGCCAGAGGGTACCAGGGGCGCAATCGATACAACAAGAGGAACTTTACCCGTTCCGCATCGACCAGATGCATAAGCAGAATAGAGAGCGTGGCCAGCGTGTAATAGGCCAATAATATCAGATTGTCGGAAAGCCGATCGATACGGGTCAGGGTGAGGCTGTCCCAGACAAATCCTCCCACAAAGGCCGCCATCGGGAAATACCGCCGATACGGTTTGAACTTCCCTTCTATAACCGAAAGTCTTCTCCATCCGTTCATGGCTTATCCGTATGGCATATTGATCAAAGGCATCGGGGCATTCCTCCGGCTCAACGAGACTGAGGACCAGAACGTTCCCTTGGCCCATCCGAACCGTACCTTAAAAACAGGCCCCCATTGCCGGGGTTTCACCAACCGTCTCCACCGCATGGCCCAAGCGTTGTCCCCTCCCCCACAGCCGCTCAGTGATCCACGGCGGGGCTGTTCCTCCCACAATCCGCCCTAACGGCCTCCGTCCGGTTTGGCTCACCGTTTCACCCAACACCCGGATCGGCAGAGTGGTAACCCGACCACGGCCAATCTTCCTTTATTCCACCGGGGGATACAAATCATACCACCATTCCGGTTGGTCCTTCAACCAGCGATCGAACCAGGCCAGGATCGTTCGCTGCCACATCCGTCGTTTTTTATAGTCCAGAATGTGATGATTCTGATCCAAAATTTGGACATATTCGACCTTCTTACCCAGAATTTTCAATGCGGCAAAGAATTGAGTACTTTCCCCCGGAGGCACATTGGTGTCCACCGTACCATGCAAGAGCAACAAAGGATTCTTCACCTTATCGGCCCGGAATAAGGGGCTCTGGTCAACATAAATATCTTTACGGTTCCAGGGGAAGCTGTAGGCGGCGGACATGGCATTGTAGATATAACCCCAGTAGCCTTCTCCCCAATAACTGGAGATCGAGCTGATGCCGGCATGGGCGATGCCGGTGGCAAAGATATCGGTTTGGGTCATCAGAAGCATGGTCATAAACCCACCGTAGGATGCCCCAATGGCTCCCACCCGGGATCGGTCCACAAAAGGATGCGCTTCCAGAAATTGGGTAACCCCATCGATAATTTCATCGGCCACCCGTTTTCCCCAATCGTTAACGTGCAGGGCCGAAAATGCTTGACCGTATCCCGTTGCCCCGCTGGGTTGCAAAACGTACACCACATAACCCTGGGCGGCAAAGAGGTTTTTGGGGTAACGTCCACCGAAGGCACGATTGGTGGGATTTACCCCACCATAATAATACACAATGCAGGGATAAGTTTTCCGGGGATCGAAATCCGGGGGATAATAAATGCGACCCTCAATTTCCACCCCGTTCCGGTTGAGGAAATTCCACTTCTCGACCTTCCCGAATTGCACGTGACGAAAATCTTCTGCGGAAGGATCCGCCAGCACCCGGTAACGGTTCCGCCCCAGATCCATTATCATGGCCACATGGGGTCGGGTGGCACTGGATCCATAGTAGACGCCCACAGGCCTTTCCCGGGCCAGGCGAAAGCTGTTTATCACCTCAATGCCTGTATCCAGTTTTCGAAAGCGCTTCCGGCGCCAATCGCATCGATACAGATTTCGATACTCCCGGTCGATCGTCAAAAAGTATATCGTTTTACCCTCCCCGGCCCAGTAGGCATCCACAATATCGGGAAGAAAATCGTTGGTCAAACATTCAACCTCCCGGGTATCCAGATCCATCAAATACGCCTGGGTGTCGAACTCATTGGGTATCACTCCTTCGGGAACGGCATGGCCCAGTTTACCAAACATGGACGGTCCCCCCAGAAAGAGTAATTTCTTCCCATCGGGAGACCACTTAACCTTGTCGAACCAGCGCCCCACAAACAGGGTATCGACCTGCAGGGTGCGCAAATGCAAACGAAAAACTTCGCTCTGCACGTAGGGCCGGGCTTCGTAATCATCCCGCTCACGCTCAAAAATCAGCCATTGGCCGTCGGGACTGATGGCATCCAGATCGGTGCTCAAAGCGCCTGCAGTCAATTGCTGGCGGATACCGGACAGGACATCCACCCGATATAAATAGGTGCGATTCCGGGACCAGGGCCAGCGATCCCTTAGATTTAGGACCCGCTTTACTCCCGTTTTATTTTCAGGAGCCTTTTCCTCCACTTCGTACACGATGAACCGGCCGTCGGGGGACCAGAGGTGCGCTGTCAAATTGGGGATACCTTCCAGCAGCAGGCGGGTATCTCCGGTTCGCACATCCACAATCCACAGATTGTTTTTCTCTTTTTCCCGCGTGGTATACGAAAATTGTTTACCGTCCGGCGCCCATTTCACCGAGCGGATACTTTTCCCTCCCCGGTACGTCTCCACCAGCGCCCCATCGGCCACCCGGCGCAACTCAATCCAGTTTTCGGCCTTGCCTTCGGGGGGAATCACCCGTCGAAGGGTTACCGTGGCCAGTTCTCCATCCGGGGAAATCGATACACCCGTGACTTTGGGTCCCTCCAACAAATGCCGAATGTTCATCCAGTGAGTGGGATCGGTGCCCATTTGAAGCGCATTCCGGCCAAACGTTGTATCGATTTTAAACCGCGCCTCGATATCCCAGGGTAGGTCTTCTCCGGGTTTTCGGACGGTTTTAATGACGATCAAATGCTTGCCGGTCTCCAGTTTAACGGTGGCCTTCACTGGAGCACCGGACGCTTCCGCATCGACTTTTTCTCTTACCGCCACCGACTTCCCGTCTACAAACACCCGAAACAACTGGGGGCTGCTTACCTCCAGGCGGGCTTTTACCCACCGGGTCGCCCGCACATAGGTGGCCAGAAAGGCGACCTGAGGCACCGCCGGCACCGGTAAAGGGGCTATACTGATGCGACCTTCTTCCGATTGCACCTCCCGCCAACGGCTCACGTCTCCCATTGGCCAACGGACTTCCTGAAATTTCTCCGGCCAGACCGCGGCCACCAGCCCTTCATCAAATTTCAACAAATCCGCCAATACAAAGGGAGTCTTTCCCTCGTCATGAAAGGCGGGCAAGGGTTGTTCCACAGGCCCTAAAAGCAGCCACCGGTCGATCACTATTTGGGGAGACTTCTTCTCCCCTGGCAAAACAATGGCCGTACTTAAAAGGATGAAAAACACCCCAACCAACCCGTTTATGCGCTGCATAAGTGTATCCTCCTGATAAAGTTTCATCGACGCATTCATTCCATCTATCGATCTTGCCCCCGAGACAGGGGGAATTCCCACAACAACACCGGCGGAACGTTTCCCACCGCACAATACGGGAAGTGGTAAACATACAATCGGTTGACTGAAAATCCAATGGCCACTCCAATTTTCGACCCGATGGAACGGAACCTACGGAGCCCATCCATGAATATCATCAGCCCCATCCCTTCGTCGGGTTTCGGATATGGGTATGGCTTCCCCCACGTTTTTTCTTCAATGGGTTCGCCGCTGGGGGCAACCGATGGTTCGGGAGCGTCGAACCCGGGGAAAAGGCGGAGTTCCAGTGATCAGACGGGCCCCTTTTTTGCGGGTAAAATAATCCCAGGCCCACTGAAACATCACCATCAATTTGTTATCGAATTCGATGAGATACCAGATGTGAACGAACAACCAGGCCACCCAGGCCGGGAACACCGTCAGTTGTCCCTTCCGAAAGCGAGCCACCGCCCGATTTCGCCCGATCACCGCCAGGCTTCCTTTGTCTCGGTAGCGGAAGGCGCCCGCCGGCCGGCCACGCATCGATCGGAGAATAGAACGGGCCGCATACAATCCCCCAAACCCTCCGCCCACAATCACCACGTGGGGTTGCGGTGTATCTTTGGAAGTCAAGGATTTCCGGCGCATTATTTACCTCCCCGATTGCGATTTAAAAATCGAAAGCGATTGCCGGCCGGTAAGAACGAGAGTTGCCGCTCGAAGAAGCAATGCCTGCTTTTCGCGGGCTTTCCCCCACAGCGTTTGCCGTCGCGATGGGAACCGTGGAAACCCAGGATGGTTTTGCCGCATGCGCCCGGGGATCGCCTTCCGCCAGGCGATCAGTGGGAATCGCACAACCATTCGCATAAACGGTCGATGGCGGTAACGGTGTTATTACAATAGTAATACAAAAAATCTTTGTTGAGGTGTTTTTTGTGGGGGATTTGCTCCGCCGCTGAAAGGGCTCGGGCTCCGTCAAAGTCCACGTAAGCAATCCGTACGGTGAATTCTTCCAACGGTCGCCCGAAAACCCATCCGGGCAAGACGGCGACTCCCGTTTCCAGTAACAATTTTTCCGCCAGCTGCTGGCTGGTCAGAATGCCCTTTTTCATCAATTTTTCCCGAAAGGGTTCAAAATCGGGGAATAGATAGAAGGCTCCGCGCGGCTCCGCCACCCCAACCCCGGCCCTTTTCAACTTTTGATACAGGTAACGACCCAGACTTCGCAAAATGCGACGGGCCTGCCAGAGATAGTGCTCGATCTCCAACCCGCCCTTAAACGCCCTCACGGCAGCATACTGGATTGGCGCAGAGGTGGAAGTAAACGTCTCCGAAGCCACCACTCCCATGGCATCCCGGAGCCAGTACAACGATTTAGGAAAAACAAAACAGCCCAGCCGCCAGCCTCCGGCGCCACACCATTTGCTTAAACCGCTACTAATAATGGTCCCCTCGGGATAGAAACGGGCAATCGATACATGGCGGCCGTTGTGGTGGAGTTCCCCATAAATTTCGTCCGACAAAAGAACGATTCGGTAATGGCGGGCCACCCGGGCAATGGCCCGCAGCTCCTCCACGTGATACGTTGTGCCTGCGGGATTGGAAGGATAATTTAAGATGATCAAACGCGGTCGATCGGGATCGGAGCGACACAAATCCTCGATCTCTTCCGGCGTGATTTTCCACTCGGTCATCAAACCGGTGCCCAGCCAGGAAATCTGGCGTCCCACAATGCGGGCCTGGGGGGCATAGGAAACCCAGCTGGGATTGGGTATAACCAGGTCTCCGTAGTAGACCAACTGCAAGATGAACATCAGCTCCTTGGAACCCGGGCCGATAATGACATCTTCCGGATGGCATCCCAGGCTTTGGGTTCGACAAAAATAGTTGGCAATGGATTCCCTTAACTGAGGCAGGCCGAAGACGGGCAGGTAATCTTTTTGATGGGCATTGGCCTTCAACTCCTCCACCACGGGGGTGGGCACCGGAAACGGCGACTGTCCCAATCCCAGACGAAACACCTGCCTGCCTTCGCGTAAAAATTGACGACAAATATCATTGATCTTCAGCGTGGCGGACTGTTCCATGCCGCGCACATTGAGATTCAGATTCACATGCGGCGCCGTTTTTCGTATCGAAACCATGGATCACGACCTTAACTCTTCCGGGGGTTGGATTTGATTTTCCGTAGAAGCCACCACCACCGAGGCGGTGAGATCACTGGTCACGTTGATCACCGTTCGGAACATATCCAACAGTCGATCCACCGATAAGATCAGGGCAATGCCTTCCAGCGGAATACCCACCTGTTTCAGGATCATGACCAGCATTAACAAGCCCACCCCGGGGGCTGCGGCGGTACCAATAGAAGCCAGAGTGGCGGTCAACACAATCATCAATTGATCCCCTACACCCAGATGAATTCCGTACACTTGAGCAATAAATATCGAGGCCACACCCTGATACAGGGCTGTTCCGTCCATGTTCACGGTGGCCCCCAGCGGCAAAACAAAACTGGCAATGTTATTGGATACCCCTAAGTTCTCCTCGCTCACCTCCATCGTGACCGGAAGCGTCGCCCCACTGGAACTGGTACTGAACGCAATGATCTGAGCCGGACGGATGGCCTTGATATATTTATAAGGCGAAATACCGCTGAAAGTGCGGGCAATGAAAGGATAAATCGAAGCCATAATCAACAATCCCCCCGTGGTCACCAGGGTGTATTTCAACAGAGTGAAAATAATATCCAGCCCAAAACTCCCCACCGCATCGGCAATCAGCGCAAAAACACCATACGGAGCGATCTTAATAGCAATCAACACAATCTTTAACATCGCCTCGTTCAGGCCATCAAAAAAAGCAATGACCGGCCGGGACTTGTTTTCCGGGATGATGGTCAGGGCGATACCGGTAAAAATGGCGAAGAAGATGATTTGCAACATTTTTCCGGAACTCAGGGCATCCACCGGATTGGTGGGAATAATATTTAATAGGGTTTCTGTAATGGAAGTCTTGCCCATCTGAGCCATTTTTTCACTGGCCTGTCCCTGATAGTTCTGTAACAATTGCGCCTGGGCTTCCGGGGATAAGCCGCTCCCCGGCTGAAATATGTTGGCCATCAGCAGGCCGATCGTTATGGCCATGGCCGTGGTGCTAAGGTAATAAGCAAATGTTTTTATCCCGATACGGCCCAGCTTCTTCGGGTCGCCCAGGCTGGCCGTGCCCACGATAAGCGAAGCCAGCACCAGAGGCACCACAATCATTTGAATCAAGCGCAAAAATGCCGTACCCACGGGTTTTACTTCCGCAATTTGCGCCCCAAACTGTAAACCCAGCACAACCCCCAGTACCATGCCCAGTAAAATTTTATTCAACAACTGGATATGCAATATTGTTTCGAATAGCAAAATCAGGGCAAGCACCAATGCCGATGCCCGCACCATCTGGATGAGCGCCGGTGAAAAGGGATGCAGATTTTCCCCGGGAATCATATATCCCGCGGCTGCAAGCAACAGGCAAATTAAAAACGAACCCACCACAGCGGGTTTTATCGGTTGATGGATCACCGCCGGAGACCTCCTCCGTTAACCCATTACCCACTTCATTTAATCACAATACTAAAAAAAGAATTGTAAATAACAAAGCCCGTTGTGAAATTCTGCGGCCTTCAGGGAGTCCGGATTATGGGACATCGCACCGATAGCCGCCTTCCTGACGGGTGATCCTCAAGATTGGCGGAATTCCGGCCCGTTCGCCGTCGCCGGCAAAACAAACCCGGAGGGATGTTCCAGATGGAACGGCCCGGTTTCCCCAAAAGGCCGTGGGTTCCGTGTTTTTCCTTAAAAAAAGAAATGGGTTGCCTGAGGTTTTTTCATGACCGATATTTTGACCAGTCATTCGTATGAATCTTTGACATTGCCGCAACCGCCTTTTTCGATTTTGTACTAAAGTTTTGCATGAATGTGCCGAAGGTCACAAACGGAACTTTATCCCATGTTCACCCGTTTTAGCTGTAGATGCGAATAGTTATGCGCCTTTTTCTATACTAACGACCGCACGGCGGTATATCTCCCCACGCAGGGAGGCAGAAGAAACTTTCAGGGAGGAAGAAAAACGGCCAACCGAAAAGAGGAGGCCAGTATGAGATTAAATGACTGGCTACAACTCCGCACTTTTCAGCATCACCAATTTTCCGACCTTTCCTTACTGTATCAGAAGAAACGCAGCCTTCAAACCACCATCAGCCTGTGCCTGCCCACACTGAACGAAGAAGAGACCATTGGGCCGATTCTGAAAATTCTCAAGAAGGAACTTTATCACAAAATTCCGCTACTGGATGAAATCCTTGTGATCGATAGCGGGTCTACAGACCGCACGGTGACCATTGCCCGCAAACAGGGTGTGGAGGTTTATTTTGCCGGCGAGGTATTGAGGGAGTATGGCAGCGTTCGCGGTAAAGGGGAAAATCTCTGGAAATCCGTTTATTTAGCCAAAGGCGATATCATCATCTGGCTGGATACGGATATTCAAAACATGCACCCTCGATTTGTGTACGGGTTGCTGGGGCCGTTGCTGTTCCAGAAAGAAATCGGTTTTGTGAAAGGATTTTATCGGCGCCCCATTAAAGTGGGGAAGAAGCTTCAGCCGGTAGGCGGGGGCCGGGTAACCGAGATACTGGTCAAACCGTTTTTCAATTTGCTTTTCCCCCAGTTGTCGGTATTTCAACAGCCTTTGAGCGGCGAATACGCGGGCCGGCGGGAAATTCTGGAACGAATCCCCTTCTTCACCGGCTACGGCGTGGAAACCGGACTGCTGATTGATATTGAGGACCGTTTCGGTCTTCACCGCATGGCTCAGGTGAATCTGGACGTCCGGGTACACCGCAATCAGGAACTCCAGGCACTGCGCAAAATGGCGACGGGCATTTTACGGGTACTGTTTACCCGGGCGGAACAGCATGGCAAACTGGTATTAATGGAGACCTTAAAACCTCAGTTGATGAACCTGATTCAGGGCGACCAGCAACAGCTGGAACTTGTTGTTCAGGACTTACAGGAATTTGAACGTCCGCCCATGATTTTACTGGAACCCTATCAACGGTTACGCGGGCTGGAAGAAGAAGACCTGGTCATCATCGAGGAAATTCAGAAAAAACGGCGCTATCCGTTTACCACCTTCAGCCCGTTTTTGGATCCCCGCCTGGTCATTCTGGAAGGTACCGCCCGCAACAAGGACGAGGTGCTTTCGGAAATCAGCCAGTACCTGACTCAGACGGGGATCGTCAGCAATCGGGCGCAACTGCTCCACGAATTTTACCGGCGGGAAAACTCGTTGACAACAGGCATAGGCAGTGGCATCGCCATTCCCCATGCCATTTTTCCTGAGGTAAACCACATTAAGATTCTGATTTACCGAAGTCGTTTCGGCGTGGATTTTCATTCCTTAGATGGACAACTGGCTCACCTTATCTTTGCGGTGATTGCGCCGGTCACGCGGCGACGCCAATACCTGGAAATTCTGGCCAGTTTGTCCAACATTCTGAAAGATCAGCGTTTCCGGGAACTCTTGATGCGGGCCCGCTCGCGGCAGGAAATCATTCAAATCCTGAGAAAAGCCGAAGTGGTGAAGCGCATCGCCCACGAACTGCAACTGGTTGAAAGCTAAATAGCGCCCCGCCTGTTCCAGTTCCACCAGCCTCAACTTCAGCCGTACCAGCGCCTGCACAATCGCCTCCGGCAAATCGGTGTGTTGTTCTAAAGGAACGGCCACGTTTTCCGCCGCCGTTAGGGAATTCAATAAAGCGCCATTCTGAAACAGTACCCCCATGCGCAAGGCCAGCTGCTGTTTGTCCGGCTCTTCCAGGGATGTCAGTGCCTCGCCCCGTACAACCACCCGTCCCTCCTGAACCGGGTACAATCCGATCAAGTGCTTTAACACCGTGGTCTTCCCGCAACCGCTGCCGCCTATTATCACCGTGATTTCATTGGCATAAACGGTGAAAGACACCTCTTGCAGCACCTGCCGACCTCCCAAAACTGCCGATAATCCGGTGACCTGAATCATCTTTGCATGGGAAGAATCCACGGGTCGCTGTCTCCTGTTTTCCCGTCGGTAAAAGATCAGGCCCAGAATGCTATCCGCAACAATGACCAGAACGATGGCCCCTACCACCGCCCACCGACGATCGGCGTCGATCAGAAACAGTTCCATATACAAATGGGCGACAAACTTGCCTTTGACCCTGCGAACCTCCAGCCGATGGACCTACCCTTTTATCCGATAATCGGGCAGGGAGCGCCAGGCTTCCCCGGATACCTCTCCAAAAACGGCCGCCCTTTGAATAAATTTTTCTACCGGGGCGGTAATGATCTCAGCCGGGGAACCGGCCCATTGATGATACACAAAATAAGAGATTTCATGATCTTTTTCCCGGACGGCGATGCGGCGTCCCCCAAAGGCCGAAGAAATACTGACTAGCAAAATTTCGGCCACCTTTTCCGGTCGCATGGGTTCGGAAAGCGCCTGATGCACCAGTAATTCCGGCAGTTCGATCAGGCAATATTTATGCACCACGGCCTTTTTGCCACGTCCCACAAGTACCAGGACGGAAACACCCCCAGTAACGGCCGTCACCATCGATCCATCCCAATCTATCCCAACGTTCAATGGGTGTAAAAAATTATTTCGATAACCAAATTTTAAGGTTTATCCTTAAATTAATCCACTAAGAAACGAACTCAAAAGAATATTCGGGGCCGATGGGGTTGGTGGGTGTTCTGGCGATTGGATGCCTTTTGCTTTATTTAGGCCTGTGCCTTTATTTTCAGGGTGGCCTGCCTTACCTGCCGCTTGCGCCGCGGTCCTATCGTAAAATTTCCATTCTGGTGGCGGCACGCAATGAGGAGCATCACCTTTCCGCTTGCCTGGACAGTCTTGCACAACTCCATTATCCCCCCCGGTTTTTGGACATCTGGATCGTGAACGACCGCTCCACCGACGCCACGGCCGATATCGCCCGGGCATTTTGCGACCGCTATCCTCACTTCCACTTACTGAACATTCAAACCGAACGGGAGGGGCTGCGGGGTAAAATGAATGCCCTGGCCCAGGGGATCGATCGCTGCCGGGGTGACATTATCCTGATCACCGATGCCGATTGCCGGGTGCCGCCCAACTGGGTGCACCATTATAACGCCCTGTTTGATGACCGCACAGGAATGATCGCCGGAATGACTGTGCTGGAACCCCATGAAAAGCCGCCCCGATTTTTCGATCGTCTACAAGCCCTGGATCTGATCTATCTTCTGACCATCGCAGCAGCCTCCTGCGAACAACGCCGTCCCGTAACCGTACTGGGGAACAATTTCGGTTTCCGCAAGGCCGCTTATCGGGCGGTAGGCGGTTTTTCCGGCATTGGATACTCCATTACGGAAGATATGAAGCTGATGCAGGCGATCGACCGCCGAACCGACTGGACCATCCGCTACCTATTATTACCGGAAACAGCCGTCCGAAGCGAGCCCTTGACCAACCTTTCCGCCTTTTATACTCAACGTAAACGCTGGATCATTGGGGGGAAAGCCACCCGTCCCTGGGGATACTTCCTGGTCAGCATCAGTCTGCTTACCCGGCTTGCGGCCACCGCCATCCTGCTTGCCTGGCCCACCCAACCCGTCGGCTGGTTCCTGCTCGGGGGCGTCCTGCTGGGGGATGTCAGCCTGCTGTTGCGGATACTCCGCCGCTTTCGGAAGCTTTCTCTACTGCGATATGTTATGATTTTCGAAATTTTCCACACGCTTTACCTGTTTCTGTTCACCCTGCTGGCCCCCTTTTTCCGGCAGGTGGATTGGAAAGGTCGGCGTCACCGGTAAGGCCGGGGGCGCTATGGGGGGCCTCTTCCGGGATCGGGACCCAGCCGTGTGTGCACCAATGACCTCCGAAAAAAGTTTTTTCCAAAGCCGTTGCATCACCATTTTTGCAGCCTTTAATTAAAGTCAATCCGGGTATTTTCCGAGAATGTTTGCGGAACCGTTGTCTTTTGCCTCCTGCCGGCAGCCCATAAAATTTTATGAATACAGGCGGTTAAAAGCTCATATTTTTGCAAATTCAGCCGATTCATATTTAATTAAATTTAGGGGGAAGTCGGGTTCTTTGAATGTTTAGGGGATAACCAACGATTCAAAAATCAGGGTAAAGCTATGATAAAACAAGGTATGGTCTTACCCGGAATCATTCCCGTCAACCTGTGCGTTTGCCTTTTCCTGATGTTGTACCCCTTCCACGTAGCCGCCCAAAAATATTATTTCCGAAATTATAACGTCGAGGATGGACTGGCCCAATCGCAGGTGTTGTCCATTAATCAGGATATCAACGGATATCTCTGGTTTGGTTCCTTCGACGGTCTATCCCGCTATGACGGTTATACCTTTACCACCTTTTCCCGGAAAGACGGATTGGCCAGCAATTCCATTACCACCTCATTTCAGGATGAGGACGGTAAAATCTGGTTTGGTCATCCGGGTGGAAAAATCACCATTTACGATCCCATCACCGAGCAGTTTACCATTTTGACCCTCAGTGAACTGCCCACCCGCTCGGATATTCGCAAGATTTATAAAGACAGTCGGGGGATATTCTGGATCGCCAGCCAGGCCCGCAAGGTTTTCACCATCAAAAACGGTTTGATTTCCGAGTTCAACAGCGAAGATCACATCCTGGATACCAATGTACTGGACATTGTGGAAACCCCCAAAGGGGAAATCTGGTTTTCCACCCGAAAGGGTATTGTGGTGTACGATCCCGTCCGGAACAGTTTTTCTCTGATGACCACCAAAGACGGCCTATGGACCGATTACGTCGGGGTGCTGTTCCGCGATTCCCGGGGGAACATCTGGATCGGTTACAATATAGGGCGAATCTCCGTTTATCACGCCAATCCGCTGCATCCCCGTTTCGGAGAATACGACCACATGGAATTGCCGGATGTCAAAGACAATTTTGTGAATGTCATCTACGAGGATCGGAATCAAACCCTCTGGCTGGGGAGCACCACTTCCGGGGTATTGAAGTATTTGCCCCCCACCCCGGAACACCCCCAACCCTCTTTCGAAATCATTTCCGAAAAAAACGGCTTGAGCAAAAATCGGGTGCTCTCCATTTTACAGGATCGAGAAGGCAACCTCTGGTTCGGCACCTCGGGCGGGGGTGTGTGCCAGTTTCGGGGAAAACGCTTTGAAATCTATGGGGTGGAAGAAGGCCTCATCGATCCCATCGTATGGTCAATCATGCAAGATCACCAGGGCAATTACTGGATCGCCACCGACATGGGCGTTACTTTTTTCCCCTTAAAAAACGACAAACTGGACCTGGAAAATTACAAATCAATCAGCGTCCAGGACGGCATTCCCGGATACCACGTCATTACCATGCTGGAGGACCAGAAGGGACGCATCTGGTTTGGCACGGCACGGAGTGGCATCGGCATTTACGATCCCGGAACAGGAACATTTGAATACATGAATATGAAAAACGGCCTCCTGCCCGTAAATGCCGTTTTTCATCTAAAACAGGATCAAAACGGCCGCATCTGGATGGCCACTTTCGGTGCCGGTGCCCTTCGCTATGACGTGGATACCGGGGAAACCTTGCAGCTGACCACTAAAGAGGGTTTGAGCAGCAATTTTATTAACTCCGTTTATATCGATTCCCGCGGAGAGGTCTGGTTTGCCACCGATGGAGGAGGGGTATGTAAATTCGACGGCGATAGCATTACCCATTACACGCAAAAGGACGGGTTGACCGCAGAAACCATCATGTCTATAACCGAAGACGCCAACGGCAATATGTGGTTTGGTTCCTCCGGGCATGGGCTTTTCAGCTTTGATGGAAAAAAATTCTTAAACCTGACCGATCAGGATGGACTCAGCGGTAATTTGATTTACTCCATTCTGGCGGACGGAAACACGCTGTGGATTGGCAACACCCGGGGTATCGATCGGTTGAACTTAAAGGACACCACTTTTTATCATTATGGGAAGCTGGACGGGGTGCTGGGACTGGAAAATAATCAGAATGCCATTTACAAAGATCGTTACGGGAACATCTGGTTCGGCACCATTGCCGGGGCCATCAAATACAATCCCCGGGAAGATCGGCCCAACCTAATTCCACCGACCTTGCGCATCACGTCGGTGAAATACTTTTTATACGATGAGCCGGTACCGGCGAGCGCAAAAATTCCGTATTCGAAAAACGATATCAAAATCTACTATACCGCGCTAAGCCTGAGTGTTCCGGAAAAAATCCTTTACAAATACAAGCTGGAGGGCTTCAGTGAAGAATGGTCTCCTCCCACCACCGAACGATCGGCCGCTTTTTCCAACCTCCCTCCCGGAGAGTATGTTTTTAAGGTAATTGCCTGCAACAACAACGGGATCTGGTCGGAGGATGCGGCCCAGTACGTATTCACCATCCAGTCGCCCTTCTGGCAAAAGGCCTGGTTTATCTTGCTGGTCATCGGTACGCTCACCGCCGGCGCTTTTGGTCTGCACCGCCAGCGGGTGCGGCGCATTGAACGGGAGAATCTGATCCTGGAAGAACGGGTTCGGACCCGCACCCAAGAACTGCTGGAAGAGAAAGAAAAAGTAGAGAAAGCTTATCAAGCCCTTCAGGAAAGCGAGGAGAAGTTCCGTGCGCTGGCGGAAACCACCCCCAGCGCCATTTTCATCTATCAGCAGTCGCAATTCAGATATGTAAACCCGGCCACCTGCCAGATTACGGGGTATTCCCAGGACGAAATTATGAAGCTGAAGTTCTGGGAAATCGTTCACGAAGATTACAAGGAAATCGTTCGTCGGCGGGGCTTGTTGCGTCAGACGGGAACTCCGGTACCTAACCGGTATGAATTTAAAATTGTAACCAAAGACGGCAAAGTGAAATGGATCGATTTCACCGCGCGGCCGATCATCTATAAAAATCAGCCGGCCGCCCTGGGAACCGCCTTCGACATTACCGACCGGAAAATCACCGAAGAAAACTTAATGCGCACCGAAAAGCGCCTCCGCAATGTGCTGTCCAATGTGGATGCTTACCTATGGAGCGCCCGCATCAATGGGAAAGGCACCATTGAATACAATTTTTACACCGACAACGTGGTTAAAGTAACCGGTTATTCGAAGCAGGAGTTTCTGGACGGTGGTTACCCATTCTGGATGAATCTGGTGCATCCGGAAGATCGCCGGCGGGTGGAACAGAATCTGGCTGAATTGTTGCAGGGGGGATCGGTTTCCGAGGAATACCGCATCATCTGCAAGGACGGCGATGTGCGTTGGATTTATGATGTGGCGACCCCTACCCTGGACGACCAGGGCAATATCAAGGAGATCAATGGCATTTGCGTGGATATCACCGATCGCAAGATCACCGAAGAAGCTTTACGAGAAAGCGAAGAAAATCTGCGCACTTTGATCCATCACATTCCGGACATGATCGTTTTCAAAGATGGTAACGGCCGCTGGCTGGAAGCCAATAAAACGGCGCTGGAGCTGTTCGAGCTTACCGATGTGGACTATAAGGGCAAAACCGACCTGGAACTGGCCGAAATCCGTCCCTTTTTTAAGGATGCGCTGGAATTTTGCGTGACCTCGGACGAAAAGGCCTGGCGGGATCGCACCCTCACCCGGGGCGAGGAGGTGGTTACCCGCCGCAACGGCGAAGCCCGTATCTTCGATACCATTAAGGTCCCCCTGTTTACGCCGGAGGGGCAGCGCAAAGGGCTTCTGGTCATCGGGCGGGATATTACGGAAAACAAACTGGCGGAAAAACGCCTGCGCGATTCGGAAAAGAGCTATCGGGATTTGTTCAACAGTATACCCGACGCCATTTACGTCCAGGACAAAGAGGGCCGTTTCCTGGACGTAAACCAGGGCGCCGTCCACATGTATGGTTACTCCAAGGAAGAATTTCTGGGTCGCACCCCGGCGTTTTTGGCCTACCACGATAAAGTGGATATGAAAAAAACCTTCCACCATTTGAAAAAAGCATTTGCGGGAGAACCTCAAAAATTTGAATGGTGGGGCCTGCGCAAGAACGGCGAAGTTTTTCCCAAAGAAGTGGCATTAACCCGAAGCCAGTATTTCGGTCAGGAAGTCGTCATTGCGATCGCCCGGGATATTACCGAGCGAAAGCAGGCTCAGGAATTGCTCGAGGCCCAAAAGGAAAGGCTGAGCGTGACCCTCCGTTCCATCGGAGAAGGAGTGATCAGTACCAATCAGAAAGGGACCATCACCTTAATCAACCGAGTGGCGGAAAATCTACTGGGATACCACCAAGAAGAAGTGTTGGGAAAACCCTTGGACGCAGTGTTTCACATTTATGAATGGAAAACCCGCAAGCTCATTCGGAGTCCTTTAAGAGAAATTCTGAAGTCCGGGATCATCTGGGAATCGAATTCTCCGATTCTTTTGAAATCGCGCACCGGCCAGGAACGGATCATCCAGGTAAGTTTCGCCCCCATACGGGATAAATCCAGTAACAATATTGGTGCGGTGCTGGTTTTTCGGGACATCACCGAGCAGCAGAAGCTGGAAGAAGAATTGGCCCGCACCCAGAAGTTGGAATCCCTGGGAATTCTGGCCGGTGGGATTGCCCACGATTTCAACAACATTTTGACTTCCATCCTGGGCAACATATCGTTGGCAAAAATCTTTGCCGATCCCAGCGATAAAATCTACGAACGGTTGTCGATCGCCGAAAAGGCCACGCTGCGGGCGCAAGACCTTACCCAGCAACTCTTAACTTTTGCCAAAGGGGGAACTCCCATCAAGAAAACCGCCTCCATCATCGACATTATTAAAGAATCCACCGAATTTGCTTTGCGGGGCTCCAATGTAAAATACGAATTTAATTACAAGGAACCCATCTGGTCTGTGGAAGTAGACGAGGGCCAGATCAGCCAGGTCATTCAAAACCTGATCATCAACGCGGACCAGGCCATGCCTTCCGGCGGCACCATCTATATTGGCGTGGAAAATGTCCGGATATCGGCCAACAATGGGGGCGTTCCCCTGAAACCCGGCCTGTATATCAAAGTCACCATCCGGGACGAAGGGATCGGTATTCCCCCGGAATACCTGGAAAAGATTTTCGATCCCTTTTTTACCACCAAACAGAAGGGAAGCGGGCTGGGCCTGTCCAGTGCCTATTCCATCATCAAGAAACACGATGGGCACATCATGGTTCAATCCTCGGTCGGCGAAGGCACGGTTTTTACCATCTTTCTACCGGCCACCAAGCGGTCTCCCGAAACACCCCGGAAACAGTCCACCGCCGCCGTGCAGGGACAAGGCAAAATCCTCATCATGGACGACGAGGATTACATCCTGGATATTCTGGCCCAGATTCTCTCTCAGCTGGGCTATCAGGCCATTCCGGCCCGCACCGGAGAAGAAGCTATTGAAATTTATAACAACCATCTATCCCGGGGCCAGAGGTTCGATGCCGTCATCATGGATTTAACCGTACCCGGAGGCATGGGCGGTGTGGAAACCATATCTCGGCTGCGAGAAATTGACCCCGAAGTGGTAGCCATTGTTTCCAGCGGCTATTCCAATGATCCCGTGATGGCCAATTTCCGGGATTACGGATTCATGGGAGTCATGAAGAAGCCGTACCGCATTGAAGAGGTGAGCGAAATATTACACCATGTGCTTTCCCAGGTTTGATGGTCTGCCGCCACCGGAAAACACGCGGCGTATTTCGAATCCAAAAAGGCGGGGATGTTCTTTTCCTTGACGAATCCCCACGCGGGGCCGTCGTTGGGAGTAATCCGTACCGAACCGTTTCTTCTATCGTTTACCCTTGCGGCATCCCGGACCGGCTGAAGAACCGCCGGATTTCTTCAACCCGTTCAAGCCAGTTCTTCCAGCTCCACGGTAAAATGCCGTAGAAACTCCGGTTCATACCGAATGCGAAATCCCTTTAAGCGAGAAGACCGCCGCCGGATGGTTTCCAAGGTCTCGGCCACAAATGCCAGGTGGGACACCGTATAAACCCGGCGTGGGATGGCCAATCGCACCAGTTCCATGCGGGGAAATTCCCAGTTGCCGCTATCGGTTCTTCGAGCGAACATCAGGCTACCGATTTCCACGGCCCGTATGCCACCCTCCCGATACAGGGCCACAACAATGGCTTGACCGGGAAATTGGGATTGCGGGATA
The DNA here is from genome assembly GCA_015485355.1 of bacterium. GTDB lineage: Bacteria > Calditrichota > Calditrichia > RBG-13-44-9 > J042 > JAADJD01. The sequence continues at coordinate 82,557 of WFTQ01000035.1, forward strand.
TGGGGGACCATCGCTCGGGCATCCAGATAGATCGCGTGACCACCAAACGGCTTCAGCACCGGAAGGCCCCTTTCCTGTAATAGACCGCCCAGGTAGGCCACCTGTTCGACTCGATGTTTTAGATAACTTTCCTGGAGCACTTCCTGTAAACCCGTAGCCATGGCTTCCATATCGCGTCCGGAAAGTCCTCCATAGGTAGGGAAACCCTCTTTGAGGACTAAAAGCTCCTTTATCCTTTGCGCCAATCCTTCGTCCCGTAAGGCCAGAAATCCCCCGATATTGACCAGGGCATCCTTTTTGGCACTCATGGTACAGCCGTCCACGTAGGAAAACATTTCCCTGACAATTTGAGGGATGGATTTATTTTGGTATCCCGCCTCCCGCTGCTGGATAAAATAGCTGTTCTCGGCAAAGCGGGCGGCGTCGAAAAATAGGGGGATACGATATTCCCGGCAAATCCGGCTGACCTGACGAATGTTCTCCATGGAAACGGGCTGCCCCCCACCGCTGTTATTGGTAATGGTCAACATGACCAGGGGAATGCGTTCCCGACCGTAAGTGCGGATGGCTTGCTGCAATTTTGCAACGTCCATATTCCCTTTAAAAGGATGTTCCCGGTAGGGATCGTAGGCATCGTCGATGACGCAATCCAGTGCCGTAGCCCCCAGATATTCCACATTCGCCCGGGTGGTGTCGAAATGAATATTATTAGGCACAACATCCCCGGATTTCACCAAGACCGTAAACAGGATATGTTCCGCCGCCCGTCCCTGATGAGTGGGGATCACATGGGGGAATCCCGTGATGGAGCGCACCGTTTCCTGAAAGCGAAAGAAACTTCGGGACTGGGCATAGGCCTCATCGCCCTGAAGCAATGCCGCCCACTGATGCTCGCTCATAGCGGGCGTGCCCGAATCGGTTAATAAGTCGATGAATACCGCAGCGGCCGGTATCTTAAACACATTAAACCCTGCTTCCCGCAGCAATCGCTCTCTCTCCTCCCTGGGCAACAGCTGGATGGGCTCCACCATCTTTATTTTATAAGGCTCGAGGGGAAGACGCATGGGCAACACCTTTCCTGTGATGAGATTTAACCGGTTGGTTGGATTGCGGGAAAATATGCCACTCATACAACCCCATGACGATTTAATTTTGCATCAAACGGCTTAAAATGCAAATTCTAAAAAAATTTTTGCATAACCATTTACCGACCAGAGGCCGAAACGCCTTGGCACAAGGATGAAACCGATAATGCATATTTTTTCAGGATAATCACCCATTTTGCCAGAAATCAGGAGAGCTCTGAAAGCATCGAACAAATCCGTGGGTGAAACTCGAAGGCCTGTACGCAGAGAATGGATCAGTCTTATCCCTGGCACCTTAGGGGAAATAGAGCCGCGCCCCTGGAAATGTGCTTCTGTTCGCTTTCAAAAGGGTTCCCCCCCCGTCCGAATGCCCCGGAAATACC
>WFTQ01000036.1 GCA_015485355.1 bacterium
TTTGAAGCCTGTTGAACGGGCGTGCGGGTGGGTATCGGTCTGGAAGCACGGTTTGCCTTGAGAATGAGAAACGAATCCCGTTTGATGAGGGCCGTAAAGCCCCGCCGCATTTTGGCGGGAAAAAAATTTAAATCCCCGTTTTCTTGCCGATTATGTTGCCTGAAAACGGAAATATGAAAAAATCGTTGGTCAGTATTGCGGCGGAAGCTAAATTCACTTTTTCGGGTTTGATGGGAACATCGGGAAGGCATTCTGTATCGCTTCTAATATACAAACATCAAAACCTTATGGTGTTTTTAGCGTAAGAAGGGTCTATTGAGAAGTGAGAATGAGATAAAATGAGTTTGAAGGCGCGGGCGGTTTTTCGCGGGTTTACCGAGGCGGGTTTGGTAAAGGAGTTCTGGGAGTGGATAAAATTTTCCGGACAAACCCTGACATCCATTCACCAGGCGATTCGTCATAAAAACGATACCATTCGTCAGATGTATATCATGGGGAATCAGGCCCTGCCCCTGGTGGTCCTGGCGTCGGTATTTGTCAGCATGGTGTTGGCCCTGGAATGGGGAAAAAAGCTGGAACCGTTTGGGGCCAAGCTCATGTTGGGCCGGTTGATAAGCATTTCTGTCATTCGGGAAATTGGTCCCATGGTTACCGGCTTAATGATTGCCGGTCGCACAGGGGCGAAAATTGTATCCGAAATCGGCAACATGGTGCTCAGTGAACAGATCGATGCCTTACGCGCTTTTGGTACGGACCCCATTGAGCGGTTGATTGTTCCCCGGGTGTTTGCCTCTTTTGTAATGATGGCACCGCTTATCGTCATTGCCGACACCATGGGCATCATTGCCGGGTGGTTTGCCTCGGTTACCTGGTTAAGCATCGATTCGGATTTTTTCTGGCTTTCCATGCGAGATGGTTTACTGATGAAGGACTTGATGATCGGTATCATCAAGCCTCCCTTCTTTGGGCTGGTAATCGCGTTGATCAGCGGCTATCTGGGCTACACCATTCGGGGTGGGGCCGAGGGGATGGGCAGAGCCGTCACCCGGGCGGTGGTGTTCAGCTCCATCAGCGTGCTCATCATGGATTTTCTTTTAACCAAAACGATTTTAACCTTTTATTAGGAGTCCGGCTGTGATTGAATTTCACCATGTATCGCTTTCCTTGCAAAACCGCGAGATTTTGAGGGATCTTTCCTTTCGGGTGGATAAGGGCGAGTCTATTTTGCTGGCGGGTAGCAGCGGTGCCGGCAAGAGTACGATCCTAAAGCTGGCTTTGGGACTCATTAAACCCACTTCCGGTCGTATATACATTTTGGGCAGAGAAATCACCCGTTTATCGGAAAAAAAACTGATGGCGATGCGCCGGTATTTCGGGACGGTATTTCAGGGCGGAGCGTTGTTCGATTCTCTGACCGTGGAACAGAATGTGGGATTTTTTCTTCGGGAAAACCTGAAGGTGGAAGAAACCGAAGTTCGTAGCCGAGTGCAAAGAACGCTTCAGTTTTTAGGGCTGGAAAAGTTTTTGTCCTATTTGCCCTCGCAGTTGAGCGGAGGCATGCGCAAACGGGTGGCCATTGCTCGGGCTATTGTCACCAATCCCCAGGCCCTTTTGTACGATGAACCCACCGCGGGATTAGACCCCATTGCCGCACGGCGGGTCATCGAACTGATAAGGCACCTTCGGGAACGGTTTCAGGTCACTTCTTTGATTGTAAGCCACGAAATCCATTATTTCCTGGATATCGTAGATCGCATGTTGATGCTCAAGGACGGTAAGATCATTTATGATGGGGAGCCTAATCTGGACATCGTGGAATATTTTGATGAATCCGATGGCATGGTATCGGTGCAACATCTGGCGGGGTAAATGATGGTTTCTTCAGAGTCCGATCGGCACATCCGTCTGGGCGTTCTTCTCATGATGGGACTGGCGCTGTTTCTGGCCGGTTTCATTTTTTACATGGTCGGCTCCACGCAGCGCTTCTTCGACCGCAAGTATACCATATACATGTTTCAGCCCAATGTGGAAGGACTGTTACCCGGGGCCTTTGTAACCCTGGCGGGATTGAAAATCGGTGTGGTGGGGGAATTGACATTTACCCAGCGGGATGGACGGCAGGGAATTCGAATTGAACTGAAAGTGGACCGGGATTATTTCCCCCGCATTACCCGTTCCTCCGTGGCGCGCATAAAAACCATGGGGATCCTGGGCGATAAGTACGTGGATATTTCCCTGGGTGATCTCTCGGATCCACCGCTGGCCGAAGGCGATTTTATCCAATCGGTGCCTCAACTGGACACCGATCGCCTACTGGCCCGGGCGGCGGCCATCGTTGACGAATTGGAAACTACCTCCCGGAACATCACCATCATCGCCCAAAACCTGGCCCAGGGCTCCGGTACCCTGGGAAGGCTCTTGATGGATCCTGAAATGGAAAAACACCTGTCCGCCACCGTTCAACGCCTGCAATGGGTGGCCAACCGTTTGGTCCGGAAAGATGGTACTCTGGGAAAACTGATGACGGATACCACGTTATTTACAGTCATCGCCAGGAGTTCCAAACATCTGGAACGGCTTCTGTCGGATCTGCAGGCCGGTAAAGGGACCGCGGGGAAATTGCTCAAGGATGAGACCTTTTTCGCCCGACTGGACTCCATCTCCCGAAGAACCGATTCTTTATTGATCCGACTGCAGGGAGGAGGCACGGCCGGGAAATTGCTGAAGGACAAGGCGTTGTACGAAGAATTGGTGCGGCTGACCCGCTCTCTGGATGCCCTGGCGCGGGATATGAAGCAAAACCCCGGCAAATACGTCAAGTTTGAATTGTTCTAAACCCCATGCTCCGCCCTGCAGGGCCTGCTTATCGACATCGGTCCCGTTGCTATAGGCCCAATTCTCCGAAACCCAATATCCACCGTCATTCGGCGAATAAAAGACTTGCCAAATGGGGGTTCCAAAAATATATTGCCATATTCAAGACGGTTGAAAAATGAGGTGGCCGATGAGTCGCTCGATTTTAGTAACGGGAGGAGCCGGTTTTATTGGCAGCAACTTTGTCCGGTACATGGTAAATAAGTATTCGGATTACCGGATCATTGTTCTGGACGCCCTGACGTATGCGGGGAATCGGGATAACCTGGCCGATCTGGAGGGGCGGTTGAACTATCTGTTTTACCGGGGCAATATTTGCGACCCCGGGGTGGTGGACAATCTGGCCGGCAATGTCGATACCATAATCAATTTTGCCGCAGAAACCCACGTCGACCGATCCATTTTGGAAGCGGGATCCTTTATTCAAACGGATGTGGTCGGTACGTTTACTCTGCTGGAGGCGGCTAAAAAATACGGCATCCAACGCTACATTCAAATTTCTACCGACGAAGTGTACGGCTCCATCGAAGAAGGAAGTTTTACCGAGGAGAGCCGGTTGCAGCCCAATAGTCCCTATGCGGCCAGCAAAGCCAGTGGCGACCTTCTGGTGCGTTCGTACTTCAAAACCTACGGTGTGCCGGCCATCATCACCCGAAGCTCCAACAACTTTGGACCGTATCAGTATCCCGAAAAATTGATTCCCTTATTTATTACGAACGCCCTGGAGGATCAACCCCTTCCCTTGTATGGGGATGGTAAAAATGTTCGGGATTGGATTTACGTCCTGGATAATTGCGAGGCCATCGATGTGGTGCTGCATCACGGGGAGCCGGGGGAAGTGTATAACATTGGGGCGGGTAATGAACTGCAAAACATTCAAATCACCGAAATGATTTTGGATAAACTGGGTAAACCCCGGTCGCTCATCCAGCCGGTTCCGGATCGTCCGGGGCATGACCGGCGGTATTCGCTGCGATGTGACAAGATATATGCCCTGGGATGGCGGCCCCGTTACCGATTTGAAGAGGCCCTGGAGATTACCATCCGCTGGTATGTGGAAAACCAAGCCTGGTGGCGGCGGATTAAAGAAAAACAGGAAGAATTTAAACGTTATTATCAACAACAGTATCGCAGCCTTTATAACAATTCCTCTTCCTGATTATGGGTTCCGGAGCCATGGGATGTTTACCGGTGGGGGTGAAACCAATCGTAAAGGTTCATGGAAATTAAATTCTGCTATAGGCATCCGGAAAATATTGCGCGGGGGCGTTGTTACTTTTGCAAGCGAAATGTTTGCACCGGCTGCCGGCGATTGATGGCTCACCATTACTTTTGTAGCCGAACCTGTTATTACCGATACTGCTGGCAAGAGCTATGGAAACGTTTGCGTAAACGTCAAATGACCGGCCTGGCCGCTTGGAACGCCCTACTCACATTGCTGATCCTGATCACCCTGTTTTTCCACCCCGATCATCCCGGTGAAAAAACCGGGCCCTTAACGCCGCAGGATTCCGGAAACCCCGCCCCGGTGCGCTGGTCGCGGCAGGCGGGTAAGTATCTTTCCCTCCTTGCCGAATATCCGCAAATGCATCGGGAAGTGGTCAACGATCGGGTGTACGAGCTGAAAATCCCGCTTCAGCGGGGATGGGTGGTCACCATCTGGCACAACGATTGGCCCGTCACCACCCGGATTGCGCCTACCCGTATGACCTACCTCTTCCCCATCACCCTGGTTTACGGCAGGAATCGGCAGCGAGTGGTGGTCTTCAATGAGCAACAACAACTGGTGTACGATTATGCCTTTGAACTGGATTACCGTAGTCATCTGGTGGAACAGTTCAGTGTGACCATTGATCGCGGGGATGTTCAAAAGCCCTGGATTGCCCTGACATTTGATGGGGGTTCCACCGCCGAAAATGCCCGGGAAATCTTGCGCATTCTGAAACGGTACGGTGTGCGATCGACTCTATTTTTAACGGGAAAGTTTATGGAGCGTTACCCCCACCTGGTGCAGCAGATGGTTGCCGACGGTCATGAGGTGGCCAACCACACCTATTCGCATCCCCACTTGACCACTTTTGAAGAGGATCGCCGCCATAATACGCGTCCCGGCGTAGACCGGCGCTTTTTGCACCGCCAGTTATTAAAAACCGACAGCCTGTTTTTTGAGATCACCGGTCGGCATCTGGCCCCTTTCTGGCGGGCGCCTTTTGGGGAGTACAATAAGGACATTCTCCGCTGGGCCGCCGAAGCCGGATTTCTTCATGTCCGCTGGACCGATGGGTTCGATACGTTCGACTGGGTAAGCGATACATCATCCCCTTTGTATAAAGAACCTCAGGAAGTGTTAAAGGCCATTCTGGCCAGGGATCAGAGCCGTTTTCGCCTCAATGGCGCCATCATCCTCATGCATCTGGGAAGCCGGCGGATGCAGGCTCCCATCCATTCCATCCTCCCATCGTTGATCGATTCTCTGCAGGCCAGAGGATATCAGACGGTTCCCGTCAGTAAATTGTTACAGCCGTGAACAAAAACGGCGCTTTGTTATATAATAAATTGAAGAAATTTTTATTATTTCGTATATTCTCTGGGCTGTGGGATGATTTAATCGAGTTTAAAATAGCATGAAGCAACGAATCGTTGTATTGCTCAGGTATGTTC
>WFTQ01000037.1 GCA_015485355.1 bacterium
ATCGCGAAATGCGGTGATGTCGGCGTCCACGATGGGAGCCAGCATCATTTCGGAGTCGTGACAACTAAAGCACAGCTCGTAGTTTTCGACTTTCGGCGGGGCGTAATTTTTTCTGGGGAATGAACGTTCCAGCAACGCACCGAACGGGGCGCCATGAGGCCGATGGCACACCACGCAACCGTCGCTTTCCAGCGGTTCATGCAAATAATTGCTCTTTTCCACGATTTCCTGAATATTCGCAATGGTGCGATCGCCGCGCTTGATTTTCTGATTATGGCATTCAAAGCACAGGTTCTTTTCGCTGTTGGTCAGCAGAACATCCACATTGCTGGCGTGCGCGGAATGGCAGTTTAAACAGGCGTTTTTCTCCAGCACGGGGGAGTGTTTTACCGGAGATGTGGTTGCGGTTTCCTGCACATCGTCATGGCAATCGAAACACAGGGTGGGGACTTTTTCCACCAGCAGGGAGGGGAATTGACTCCCATGCGCCTGGTGGCAATCCGCGCAATCCTCTTCAAAAGGCGGATGCAGGGTCGCCATTCCGGCCTGTTCTTCGACTTCCGAATGGCAACCGTAGCACAGGTTCGGTTTGCTTTCCTGTAGCAGAGCCTGGTTGTCGGATTCGTGAGGGTTGTGGCAGGAAGTACATTCGCCGGCTTTGACCGGTCCGTGGAGTACGGGCAATCCCTTGAAATCCAGATCGTGGCAGTCCTGGCACAGGCTGTCCAGGGTCGAAAACGCCAGAAAGAATTTGTTGGGCGAACCATGGGGGTTGTGGCAGCCCGTACAATCCCCATCTTCCACCGGGGAGTGAACCACGGCCTTGGTGTTATTTTCATCGTGGCAGGAATAGCACAGCTCCGGAGGAGCTTCAGAGAGTTCGTATTCCGGGCCGGGATCGGCCGGATGGGTGTTGCCGTTGCTTTCGTGGCAGGTTGTGCAATCATCCTCTAACGCCTGGTGCAGGTATCGCTGTTCCAGAATGTCGGCATGGCATTGGGCATTGGCGCAGTCTTCCGGATCGATGGCGATTGCTTCCGCGGATTCCTGGGAATACAGTGCCGCCGTTGTCAGCGTCAGACCGATGAGCAGGCAGAGCAAAGGTTTCATCAATTCGGTTCCTCGATTCAAAAGTCTCTCCGGATGCGCAGATACACCCCATTGTAATCGGCACGCTCTCCGATGAAGCGGCGTTTATACAATTCCACACCCAGAATATAAGTCAATTGTCGGTAGCGGGTGCGAAATTCGGCGCGGGCGCTGTAGAGGTCCAGGTCCAGACCTTTTCCGCGGTGAATTCGCAGACTACCGTCGAATTTCAGTGCCGTGCGCACACCCAGCCAGTAGGTGAGCTGACTGGACACGTCTTTCATGATCTGGCGTTCCCGGACGTGTTTCAGGAAATAATCCCGGTAATTGCCCGTCAGCGTGAGGTCAATCTTGCTGAAAAACGTCCCCATGAGGTTGAGAAAAACCCGCTTTTCCGTGTAAGGCAGGATGTTGCTCCCATAGTCTTCGAATTCGTAACCGGCGGAGATAAAGTCGATGGTTATCTGTCCCCCATAGCTGAACTGATCGATATATTCCAGAATGCGCGGCGTTTCGATGCGAATATTGGCGTGGTCCTGTTTCAGGGTGGAATAGAAGAGTTCCAGAAAGTCGTGAAACAGAGTGATTTTTGCCCCGAACCGGCTTACCTGGGTGTCGTATTGAAACGAAACCGGAAGTTGGGAAATGTAGTCCACCAATACGGTAGCCCCGTTGGCGATCTGTCCCCCGGGAATGCGTTGGATTTCCAGAAATTCTCCCCGGGGGATCAAAATATAGTCCAGCCCCTCCTGATAGAGAATGGTGCCGGTGGCGTCGGTCACCACGACCGAAGCCGGGACCACCAACGGATTCTTGAGCAGGGTGGTGCGGTCGTCCCGAAGCACAATCTCTTCGTCGATGATTCGCAGTAAGTTGGGCTCTCCGGAGCGTTTGTCCCGGCGGATCCGGTATTCGTATTCCAAAGACAACCTGCCTGTGGGGATTTTTTTCTGATAATCGAAGGCAATGCCGGCAATCGGCACCCGATCCCGATAGTCGGTATGGTCGGCGGCAAAATAGCGCACAAAGGCTTTGCTGACCAAACTCAGGTAAAGCCGGTGTTGCAGAGAGGCGTTAAAGAGGTTCAAATCCGAATGGTAATTTTCCTGTTTGATGTGGGAATACTGGTAATTGGTGTTGAATGTAAAGTGGTATTTGAGTTCCAGGTTCAGGTCCTGAAAGGCCAGCAAGCGATCCAGTTGGGTGAATCCCCGCTGGCGGTAGTACCAGATGGAGGAGGTGAACAGGGAAGGGCGGGCCAGTTTGAACGGGATTCGGCTGTTGAATTTCAGGTTGTCGATTTGGGAAGATATTTTCAGGAATCCGGTATAATCCCGGTCATAAATTTCGTGAGTGTAGCGGAGGACGTGCATGTCTTCGCCTTTAAACGATCGGCTCCCTTCGGCGAAATAGGTGGTTTTGTAGTTGAGAAACGTCCGTCCGGTGTCCAGCTCCTTCTGATCCCACCGTTCATCGTAATATTTCAGTTGCAGGGGGAGCAGGGGGTTCTGGATGAACAGCCCGGCAATTTTCGATCGCCGGACGGTTTCCACATTGGTCAACAGCTCCCGGTTAATAAAGTCGTGCTGAAAACGGTAGGCTCCGGTCAGCCGCACGGGAGCCCGCCGCAGCAGGGTCATGTTGATGGCGTATCGCCTGGCGGTGCGGGTTTCGGTCCGATCGGGAAATACCAGAAACCGGTCTTCCTGGCTGAGGGGTTGATAGCCGCCCTCCAGGTCCAGCAACAGGAAGTTGGGATGAAAAATATAATTCCGGGCCCGGATCGAAAACTCGCCCAGCAGTTTGCGGGTTTGAAGTTCCTCGTAACGGTTGGTGCGGAAGTACGATTCCCGGTTCCGATAGAATCCTTCCATCTGTAAAAACCCTTGCAGAGAAAGAATCTTCCACCAGCTGAGGGAATACCGGTACGCCTGGGCAAAGGCGGCCTCCTGCAGCCCCAAACACAACACGATTCCCAGCGCTGTGAGCAGACGGACCTTCATTGCTCTATCCGGGTCAAATAAAATTTATTGTTTTCCCCATGGGGATTATGACACACCTGACAATCCATCGCCATGTTGTCTTTATGGGCCTCGGTGGTCGCCAGCCGATTGGGATCGTGGCAGAACAGGCATAAATCGTTTTTCACCCGTTTGAGCAATTGCGGGTTTTGGGTCATATGGGGATTATGACAGGCGGTGCAATTGCCCGAGGCCACCGGTCCGTGGAGAAAGTGGTAGCCTTCGGCGAAATCGTCGTGGCAGTCATAGCACAAATCCGGTTGAGGCGCCAGCAGTCGGTTTCCCCGGTCCAGATCGTGGCAGGTGTCGCATTCTTTGTCTCGATAGGGAGGATGGAACGTATATTCGATCTTGGGCCGACGCATGCGGGCAAGGATTTCCCGGCGTTCTGCCAAACTCAGGGTGTCGGACAGTTGAACCTGTTTTTCTTGTCCGGGAGGGGGGACGCCGTCGAACAGGGTCGAAAGAATCTTATAACGCATGTCCGGTGAACATGCCGGTGCGGAAAATCCCAGCACTACCGCTAACACGCCGCAGAGCTGCCGGAAATATCTTCCACTCATCGATTGTCCGCTTATTCATTCTTCGGTTCAACAAAGCCGTAAATGTTAATCTTATCGGGTCCGTACTGATTGGTCACAAGAATTAAATATTTCAAATTGAAGTCGGGGTCCACATACTTCTGAAAATATTCCAGATTGTCGTAGTCGATCACCACCTTCGCCGGCAACCACATAAATCCCGGCCCTTTATAGGGACCGCCGAAGAACATCAGCAGTTTGCCGTCTTTGTTGAATATCTGGATCGTTTCGAAGCCGGCGTCCACAACATACAGATTGAATTCCCGATCCACGGCCACGCCTTTGGGCCGCACAAATTGCCCCAGCGCCTTGCCATAGCTACCCACCGAGGTGAGGTATTCCCCTTCCAGGGTATAGATTTTGACTTTAAAGTCTCCGAAATCGGAGACGTACACCCGATCATCCCGGACATCCAGATTGGTCGGGGAAAAAAGGAACTGTTTGCTGCCCGGTTCGGCGTCCGGGAAGGAGAAGATCAACTTGCGGGTTTCTTGACTGTAAACCTTCACTTTGTGTTGTTTGATGTCCACCACCCAGATGCGGTCTTTAAAAATCTTCACATCGGAGGGTTTGGAATCGCGTTCTCCTCCGATGGCCCCCACATATTTCAGGTCGGGGTCATAAATCACGACCTGACGGCGTTCCGAATCGGCGACGTACAGATACCCGTTGTCGTCCAGGGTACAATTGATGGGTTTGCGCAGCTGGCCGCGTCCATGGGGTTTAAAATAATTGAACGTGGCTTTTTTTAGATCGATGATTTCCAGTCCCCGGAACATGGTGTCGCAGATGTAGATTTTGCCATCGCGAATGGCGATTCCGTAGGGTTTAATGATGGGCAGTCCCGGATCTTCGCCCAGAATATATTTGATCAACCCTTTGCGTTGCCCGACGATGTCGATGGAACTGCTGATTTTGGTCAGGAATTGAATGCGTGCGGTGTCGGGTGGGGGGGGAAAGACAACACTTTCTTCGTACTGGGGGAGTTTATGATAGCGGGAAATACAACTCCCCAGCACCAGTACTGCCAGCATTCCGAGTGAAAGGATCTGTGCCGTTTGCCGTGTCCGCGCTAACAAGGCCGTCTTGGTCTCCTCTGTTTTGCGATGGAAAAATAGGGGACAATGAAGCATTGCCCCCTATTTTGCTCTGCTCTCCTACCAGGCACTGTGGGTATACTACGTTATTTCGCATGGCAAGTCAAGCACAAATCGCTATTGGCATTGGACTTAACCAGCAGTTTGGCCACCCCGCTGCCGTTGTGAACATCATGGCACGAAGAGCATTCCAGTTTGCTGTTGACGAGCATGTCATCGTTAATGGTACCCCCCAATCCGGACTGCGCGGTGGTAGGATCATACAGTTCGCCGTCGGCACTGGCCAGTGCCGCGTCATAGACGAAGGACACGGGATGATCGTCCCGCATATCGGTGCCCAGATTCTCGTCTCCGGAGATGTAAGTCGAACCCGAGGTTTTGCCGCCGAAGTTATCCAGGGCGACGGTGCCGTCATGGCAGCTCAGGCACAGCTTGGATACGCCGTCCGGTTGACCCACGGTTGCGTCCAGAGTGGAGCTGGTATAGGGGGTGAAGGTGGCGGTGGTCACTTCATGGTTCCACAGGGGCGCATCGGTCACCGTAATGTCGGCATGGTGCGGGGTATGGCAGACCACGCAGATTTCCCCCGTGGGGTTCCAGGTTTCGCCGGAAAAGTCATGGGCGGAGCCCACGATCGTTTGAGCATTCGCCATGAAAACGGAGAGGAAAAGTACCAGCACGCTGACAAGTAAGACCTTGGACCATTTCATTTTGCTCCTCCTAAGTTATTTATTAAATGTTTCACAAAATAAAAATACAACAATAATGCCAATAATTGAAGTTGGGAAACATTTCCGGAATTTGTACTTAAGTTGTGGAAAAATAAGGAGCTGAAGGAGAATGACCGCGGGAAACGCTCCCGCCCCCCATCGCCTCGGGCCTCAGGGTGGGTGATATTTCCCATCCGGGTGGGAAATATCACCCACTATTCCGCTTGGAGCCTGTATTTTTTAATCTTATACCGCAAGGTGTCTCTCGATATTTTCAACAGTTTGGCCGCCCGGGATTTGTTGTAGCGGGTCTTGCGCAAGGCCTCCTGAATGATGATCTTCTCCATCTCCGGCAGGGAGATGTCCGATTCCAGAATGGTGCGGATGCACTGATTGACCCGGGAATCGTCCGGCGTACTGTGCCGGGTTAGTTCCGAGGGCAGGCTGTCGACCCCGATGTATTCATCTTTTTCCAGAATGATCATGCGCTCGATGATGTTGCGCAATTCCCGGACGTTGCCGGGCCAGTGGTAATTTTGCAGAATCTGAACGGCCTGCCGGGTCAACCCTTTGATTTGCTTGCGAAATTGATGATTGAAATAGCGGATAAAGTGGTCCGCCAGCAGGGGAATGTCCTCCCGGCGCTCCCGGAGGGGCGGAAGGTTGATTTGAAACACCTTCAAGCGGTAATACAAATCCTCCCGAAAGCTACGGTTCCGCACGGCTTCTTCCAGATTTTTATTGGTCGCTGCGATGATGCGCACATCGACCTGCAGATCTTCGGTGCCCCCGACCCGGCGGAAGGTCTTGTTTTCGATGAATTGAAGCAGTTTGACCTGGGTGGAGGGATTTATTTCTCCGATTTCGTCCAGGAAAACCGTTCCGCCGTCGGCGATTTCGAACAACCCCTTCTTCTGGTGTTTGGCATCGGTGAAGGCCCCCTTTTCGTGCCCAAACAACTCGCTTTCCAGCAGGGTTTCCGGCAGCAGCGAGCAGTTGATCACCACAAAGGGTTTGTCTCGCCGGGGACTTTCGCCATGGATAATCTTCGCCAGCAGGTCTTTGCCGGTCCCGCTTTCTCCCAACAGCAGTACCGTGGTGGCCTGGGAATGGGCGATTTCCCGGGCAAACCCCAAAATCTCCTGGATGACCTGGGATTTTCCGATGAAATGCTTAAAGGTGAAGTCCTGGGGATGCTGGCGTTTGAGAACCTGGATTTCTCGATCCAGCTGAATTTTTTTTTCGATGTTGTCTAAAATGACATCGATCTCGTCAAAGGTGAAAGGTTTGTTGATGTACTCGTAGGCTCCCGATTTCATTGCCTGAATGGCGGTCTCGATGGTACCATAGGCGGTCATGAAGATGATGAACGAGTTCTCGGAAATGGTACGCAACTTTTTCAACACTTCCAGCCCCTGCATGCCCGGCAGCTTGTTGTCCAGGAAGATGATTTCGGGCAGGTGTTCCTCGAACAATTGAATGCCTGCTTCGCCGGTCTCGGCCAGATACACCTGGTAGCCCTTTTGGTCCAAATGCTTTTTAAACGACCAGCGAATCAGATTTTCATCATCAATCACCAAGACTTTCAGTTTTGGCATCCTGGGTCTCTCTCCCTTAAATGTTGATTGGCATTTCGATGGTAAATCGAGTGCCCTTGTGCTTCTTGCTGTTCACCGAAATGGTTCCCCCATGGCGTTCGATAATGTCCCGGGCAATGGCCAGTCCCAGTCCCGTTCCCTGATGTTTCGTGGTAAAAAACGGTTTGAAAATTTTGTCCAGGTGTTCTTCGGATATGCCCGCCCCGTTGTCTTCGATGATGACCTGCACCCGCTCTTTGGAGTCCGCCAAACGCGTTTGCAGCACCACTTTCCCCGTGGAGGCGATGGCCTGAATGGCATTGATGACAATGTTAGCGAGGGCGTTCTCCATTTGATTGTAGTCGAACTTAAACGCCGGAATCCGGTGATCCAGCTTCAACAGAAATTCGATCTGTTTGTTCTCCGCCTGGGTCTGTACCGTTCGTTTAATGGAAAGCAGCAACTGGTTGATATTGTTGGTTTCCAGACAAAGTTTGATGGGCTTGGAAAATTGAAGCAGATCGTTGATGGCTTTGTTGACCCGGATGGTCTGGTACTGGATTTCCTTCAAAATGGTTTCCTTTTCCGGGTCGTGAATGTCCGAGCTGAGGATGTTGAGGGCATTCACGATGCCGGTGAGGGGGTTTTTGATTTCGTGCGCAAAACTGGCGGCCATCTCGCCCACGGTGGCCAGCTTCTGGGTGTTCATCAATTCCCGACGATGAAAGTCTTCGATTTTGGTCTGGTATTCCTGAAGTTTATCCAGGGTTTGATTCAGTTGACGGGCCAGCAGTCCCAGTTCGTTTTTCTCGGGAATATCGATCCGATGGCTTAAATCCCCCCGTTCGATGTACTGAAAGGTTTCGACAAACCGATTCAGTGCCAGCTTGATGTAGCGGTAATGCAGAAAACCGATCGTGGTAAAAATGATCACCACCAGCGAGAAGGTAAAGGCTCGCCCGAAATTTTTGGTGTCGGCGATATACTTTTCGATCTCTTCGGCGGAAAAGTCGATGATGAGATACCCCAGCACCGCATTTTGGGCCGAGTGACAATCGTAACAGACGGCGGCATTGTCGATCCGTATGGTGGTGCGGAAGAAGTGGGAGTCTTCGGTGCCCAGCTCCCGAATGTCCACGGAATCGACTTCCAGGATATAATCCGGCACTTCCGAAACGGCCGGCGTCGAAATCCCCTCCCGATGATGGGGATACACGGGATTGCCCTTGCGGTCGATCAGGTACACATTCAAAATGTTGGGATTCGTGCTTAATGTGTCCAGCAACGAAAAGATGATTTTCGACTCCTCTTCCTCATTCATCAAATACAGGTACTGGTCTTTTAAAATGGATATCAACGATTTCAGATTATTGGTGTTGCACTGATGCAACTGCCGATCCAGATAATTGGTGAACAGTTGAAAGGCCACGAATCCAATAATGGCCACGATGACCGTTACCGTGACCACAATTTTAAAGCGAAAACTGTGGTACAGCGACAGAAACGGAAATCGTTTAATAAGATTTTGGACTATGTCTTTCGCCATGGCACTCTAAATAACATTCTCCTCTAAAGCTTCCTTTGTCGACAAACTCCAGGCGCCCGGTTCGAGGATCGGGGGATACCACAGAAAGATCGAAATTGATCAGGTGCGAGTGGTTGGTACTGTTGCCCTGAGAATAGCTGATGCCGTGGGGATCATGACAAATATTGCAGGGGACATCTTCCCCGATGATGTGTTCTCGATGGACCATTCGGTAGAACATGCCGCTGCCCCCCATGCCCCCCATGTTGCCGATCACGGTACTGCGGTCGTGGCATTGGTAGCACAATTCGTACGCTTGATACGACTCCTGGGTGTAGTCTGCGGTTTCGTAGCGGTATTTCAGAATGCGGGGATAGACCGATCCGTGCGGTCCGGCGGGGGCTCCGGCGCCATCGCTGGCGTGGCAATCGGTGCAATAGATGATGCTGGACTCGGTCAGCGGCGATATCAGACTGGGCACGTTGGTGTTTTTCCCCGGCGCTTCGATGGGATGATAAGAGGGATTGGAGGGATCGAACTCCAAGCGCACGTTGTCCTGTTCCACCTGCCGTTGAGTGGGACTGGCCGGTTTGTTCGGGCTGTCGGCATGGCAGCGATAGCACAATTCGTACTGGAACTGGATGTCGGAAACCGGGTTGCCGTTGCTGTCCACACCTTTTACGCCCATGATGAATCCGTTGGCGTTCGGGGCCGAAGCGCTGGCCAGTTGCACCGCATGGGGATTGTGGCAATCCTCGCACTCCACGTGCCGTACCTGGACGACGGCGTCCTCTAATTCATCGTGGACCTGACGGTATGCGGACACATCGTGACGGTACGGTTTGTTGAGCTGAGCCTGAATGTCGGTGCCGGCGACATTCCCGTTATGGCAGTGTAAACAGTTTTGTTCTTCGGTCAAATAGTTGAGCAACCGTTCCCGCCCTTCGGCATTGTGAGGATTGTGGCAGTTTTCGCAGGCGTTTTCCGATACGGTGGAATAAGGCGTGTGGAACCAGGGATCGTTGCCGCTGCCGTTCCAGGTGGCGCCGGAACTTTTATGACTGCTGTTTTCCCAGTAATTTTTCTGATGGCAATACAGGCATAATTCCGAATATTTGGAAGGGGCCACCAGAAAATCCCCGTAAATGTCGTGATGCGGATCGTGACAGGAATTGCATTGCAAGCGTTCATTTTCCAGTTGCACCGGCCCGGTGAGTGTGGCCGGATCCACCAATTCGCCGTCCGAGCTGGCCAGGGCCAGATCGTACACAAAGGAGATGGGATGATCATCGGACAGGTCGGTGGTTAAGTTGGTATTCCCGGGGGGCATGGTGGTGATCCCGCCGGCGAAGGCGATGGGTTCATCCCGGCTGAGCACCGCCCCCAGCGCGATGGTACCGTCGTGGCAGGACAGGCAGAGCAGCGAGGCGCCGTCGGGTTGTCCCGGAATGGCCTGCAGGGTGGAACTGGTGTAGAGGGTATAATAACCGCCCGGATCGGGCCGGTTCCACAGGGGCTGTCGGGGGCTCTTGGAATGCGGCGTGTGGCAAAATATACAAATCTCGCTTTCGCTTTCGGCCTTGATGGCGCCCGGACCACTGACAGACAAATTGTGAACCGTGTTGACGATGGATTGCGAAAACCCAATTTGATAAAATACCAACCGAACAATCAAGGTGCCGGTAACGATGAAAAAAAACGCTTTATTCATGGTTACCTCCCTGTACAAACTCAAAGATCTGAATCCGTCCGTTGTAAGAATCGGCCACATAAATGGAATTGTCCGCATCGATGAAGAGGCCCAGCGGTAACCAGAATTGTCCGGCGTCACGACCCGGTTCACCGAAGTAAAACAGAAAATCCCCTTTTCGGTTAAACAGCTGTATGGCATTGAACAGCGCATCAACCACATAAATGTGTCCATAAGAGTCTGTGGCAATCCCCTTGGGTCTGGCAAAGTACCCGGTGGCGTCGCCGATGGAACCAAACATGCTCATCCATTCTCCACTGCTGTGAAACAACTGTATTCTAAAGTTCATTGAATCGACTACATAAACTATGCCATTCTCGTCGATGTGGATGAAGGTGGGGAAGTTAAATTCTCCGGGCGCATCGCCCCGTTGACCGATGTAGCGGATGATGCGTCCGTGGGGATTCAGGACGGCGATACGGTGTTTGCCCGTTTCGACCACCCATAGCTGATTGTTTTTTCTAAGGTAAGCAATTCCTGTGGGACGGGCCAATCGCAGGGTATCGTTCAGCAATCGGAACGTCTGGGAACGGGAATCCAATACCACGATTTGCCCGGTGGCCGAATCGGTAATGTAAATCTGCTGTTGCAGCCCCCGCGTAAGCGCAATAGGAGAAGAGAGTTGCAGGGGCTTCGGGGGGCGCAGGTGGGTGATTTCACCCGCCTGCTGGTTGATTTTTACAATGCAATGATCGCCGGGATCGGTTATCCAGAGGTTTCCCCGGTCATCCTTAATGAGGGCCGAGGGACGGATGAAAATTTGCTGAGGCGTACCCGTAAACAGATTCTTTAAACGGGATATCAGGGACGGAGTCTTGATCACGTCGCTGCGCAGCGCAATTTGGGACTTCCAGCGGATGCTGGGAGCATGGGGCTCCAGGGAAGTGTCTTCGGGGGGCGGGGCCAAATACGTTTCCCCACCGAAAAGGCCCACCAGAAGGAATACCCAGAGGTGTATGCGAGTTTTCTGTCCCATGTGCGGTGTCGCATTCACTGATTTTGGAAATGATAAGTTAGACAATTGTCGGCCCAAAATCCAGAGGGATCAATTACGGTTTTCCATGGTGATGGACGACCGGAACCGGCGGCGTACCGGTGCGGGGCGAAGGTGCCCAAAACTGTCTCTTATACACATCTGACGCTG
>WFTQ01000038.1 GCA_015485355.1 bacterium
AGGATATTTTACACTACATTGAAAAACGCAAGGCCGGAACCGCGGCACCAGCCGCCGCTCCCGCAGCCCCTCCCCCTCGGGAGACTGTTGTACCTCCGCCCACCCCCGAAGCACCGGCCCAGAAATATGCCCAAAAGCGGGTGGAAATCATTCCCATGGATGCCATCCGTAAAAAGATCGCCGAGCACATGGTCAACAGCAAAGCCACCTCCGCACACGTTTATTCGGTTTCCGAATGCGATTTTACCCCTATTCTGGAAATCGTACGCAAACACCGCCCCCGGTGGGAGAAAGAAGAAGGGTTTAAACTGACCATCAATCCCTTTATTCTGTATGCGACGACCAAAGCGTTGCAGGATTTTCCCCGAATGAACAGCTCTGTGGAAGGGGACAATATTGTGGTGAAAAAATACATCAATCTGGGTATGGCGGTGGCCACCGAGCGGGGACTGATTGTGCCTGTGCTGAAGAACGCCGAAGAAAAGAGTTTTCGGGGCATGGCGAGGGGGGCGTATGAACTCGCCATTCGCGCTCGAGATAAGAAATTGACGCTGGACGACGTCCAGGATTCTACTTTTTCGGTGACCAATTACGGCGTTTTTGGTAATATCTTTGGTCTGCCCATCATTAATCAGCCGAATGTGGGTATCCTCGGGGTTGGCGCCGTAAAGAAACGTCCCCTGGTTGTGGAAACCCCCCAGGGCGACGCCATTGTCATACGCTCCATCGGGTATCTGACCCTCACCTACGATCATCGCATCATCGATGGCGACTATGGCGGGCGATTTCTTCAGCGAGTGGTGCAGTACCTGGAAACGATCACCGAGGATATTCTTTGATCCATTGGACCACGAAAAGGGGTCCGGAAAAACGAGGGAAAAGGAAAGCAGGCTATGGCTTCGAACGATCGTCGGCCGGAATGGTTAAAGGTTCGTTTTTCGGTAAACGAAAAATTTCGGGAATTGAAATCACTGGTCAGTGAGAACCGATTGCACACGGTGTGCCAGGAGGCCCGTTGCCCCAATCTAAGCGAATGCTGGGGGCGTGGAACGGCTACGATTATGATTTTGGGTGATGTATGTACCCGCTCTTGCGGTTTTTGCGCGGTTAAAACCGGGCGTCCGCCGGTCCTGGATGAGGACGAGCCCGAGCGGGTGGCCCGGGCGGTAGCCCAAATGGGGCTGAATCATGTGGTCATTACCTCGGTGGATCGTGATGAACTACCGGACGGCGGTTCCACCATCTGGGCCCGCACTATCGAGGCCGTTCGTCAGGCCGCACCGGGCACCACGATAGAAGTTTTAACCCCGGACTTTAAAGGCAGGCGGGAGGATATTGCCCGCGTCATTAATGCCGGGCCGGACATTTTCTCCCATAACATGGAAACCGTCCGACGGCTGCACCGGCGGGTACGACCTCAGGCCAAATACGAGCGTTCCCTGTATGTGCTGGCAGTGGGCAAAGAGATGGGAGCAGTGACCAAAACAGGCATCATGGTGGGATTGGGCGAAACCCATGAGGAAGTGGTGGAATTGATGAAAGATGTGCGTGGGGTGGGAGTGGATATTTTCAACGTCGGGCAATATCTGCAGCCCACCAAACGCCATTTGCCGGTGGAACGATTTGTCACTCCGGCGGAATTCAACGAGTTTAAACGCCTCGGTCTGCAAATGGGCTTTCGCCATGTGGAGTCCGGTCCCTTAGTCCGCAGCAGCTACCATGCAGAAACGCAGGTGGCACGGATGACCGTGGGGGGGATTGGCAGGGTGCAGCGTTCCCGGGGGCGACTTCTGAAAAATGATGAAACCCCGGCAACAACTTCGGAATGTGGAATCCCCTTGACCCAAGCCGATAAAAGATTCAAATGAAAACTCTTTTTTCCCCACCGGGATTTTTGTATTTTAAAAGGAACTTTTTTGCGGCTGAACCGTGTTTCAATAACGGAAATTGGGTAAGGGTCTTTGACAGGGGGGCGAATTGGATTCGACGGGCAGTCGAAGGACGGTGGAACGGCATGCCGGGTTTTCTCGCTATCCCGTCCCGTAAGGGGTGGCTGAGGCCACAATATTAGCGAGAGCATCGGTAAAATGCCGACAACAATTACGCTCTGGCTGCCTAATTCCAGGAGCAGCCCGTCCGCTGGAGCCCCTGCCTGCCGGGGCTTTAGCCGGGCGTTGCCAAAGGCAGGCCGGGGTCCGAAGTCGCCTGGGCTTCGGATCCTCGTTTCCGACCAGGCTCGCCATCGGGTAGCCCGCCTGACGGCTCACCGATGGTTAAATCCCGATGTCAGGCTAAGCATGTAGAAGTTCTATCGGCCTCCTGCCCGGACGCGGGTTCGATTCCCGCCGCCTCCACAAACACCGACGCCCCGTCAGATGGCGGGGCGTTGTTTTTTGGGTGCGCCCAATGAGGCGTAATGACGTGGGGGCTGGTCTCATTGCGGGAAATGAACTCTCCAAAGATGGTGATAGTCGGGCTGCAGCTTCGGAGAACTGCTAAACCATGACGCCAGATCGGTTGGTTGCCTCGGTCTTCTGCAAAAGAATCCGGCCGCTCATCCTCCCGATAGTCAAACAGGCTCCCCACCGCTTTGTGTGAGGCGGTTCGCATTGAATCATCGCGATTGACATGGTGCCTCCCGTTGCCTCTTGCATTCTCGGGAAAATGCAACCCGGGGTTAAGGGGGGCGGGCCGTCGTCGTCTGTGACACCTTAACTCCATCCCGCAAATACCAGGGTTTCCCTTTTCGTTCCATTTTCCGAATGTTCCCCTGCCATCCGTTTGAATTCGGTGGATGGCTGCGATTCAAATATTTAATACTGTGAACCAATTTTTTCTTTTCGCTTGACCCTTCTGTATTGGTTTTCTAATTTTTTTGTGATGTAAGGCGGATGTCGCGGTTAGTACCGGCAATAAGGCAGTTTTTTTTATAGATCGACCAAAAGGGTAAAACAAAAAGGAGCCGTAAGTCCGTCTGTTGCCATCAAGATGGCCATAATCATCGGTTTAGTTTTAATCCAATGGTTACGACAATAATACAGCCGAGAGGATCGGCTGTAAGCGTTTTACTATACATGTGAAAAATATAACGATTGGCTAAATCCATTGGCTCATAACTGGAAGGTACCATCATGGCAGGATCAACCCCAACTCAGCAGGAAGCCCAGCCGGTGGTGAAAGAGAAAAAGATCATCGAACTGCCGGAACATATTGTCGAAATTGTCAGCGATTCTGGGGAGGGGGCCCAAAAGGCCGGACAAACCTTCGGGGCCATCTCGGCAAAAATGGGAAACGGCATCTGGACCGTGGAGATCATTCCCGCGGAAATTCAACCGCCGCCGCGCACCATTACCGGCGCCAGTGGTATCCGTATCCGACTGGGTTCCTTTTATGTTACTAACGTTGGCGATGATGCCGATCTGATCGTTGCCTTCAACGAACAGGTTCTGTTAGGCCGCGTGGATACGGGCAATTTGAAACCCGGTGCCATTATTCTTCTGGAGAACATGTGGCGCACCCATAAGGACCCGGCGATTCGGGAGGCCTATGTTAAGACTTACGATCGTTTGGTCTCCGAAGGCTATAAGGTCATCGAAGTACCGATGGAACAAGAGTGTTTAAAATACACGGTCAGTCCCCGTCGTGGTAAAAACATGTTTGTGCTGGGGATGTTGTGTAATCTGTATGAACGCGACTGGGAACTGGCGCGTCGGGAAGTCCACAATCTGTGGATAAAGAAAGGTGAAAAGGTGGCCGAGTTGAACCTGAAGTTGTTTCAAGCCGGATATCAGTGGGCCGAAGAGCATCTGGATTTTAAATTCCATATCCCTTCTGCAGGGATCAGCGAACCTCAGGTGGTCATGAACGGCAATGTGGCGTTGGCACTGGGGATCATTGCCTCCGGGATGGAGGTCTGTGCCATGTATCCCATCACACCGGCCACCTCGGCTTCGCATTATTTAAGCGAAATTTTCGAGCATGTGGGGGGGATTGTTCATCAGGCGGAAGACGAGATTGCGGCGGTCGGTTTTGCCGTGGGGGCCTCTTATGCCGGGAAGTGCGCCGTCACCATCACCTCGGGACCGGGAATGTCTCTCAAGACCGAAATTATTGGTCTGGCATCCATGATCGAGGTGCCTCTGGTGGTGGTCAATGTCCAGCGGGGTGGTCCCAGTACGGGGTTGCCCACCAAGGTGGAACAGGGTGATCTGTTGGCGGCGCTGTTCAGCACCCATGGCGATGCCCCCAAGGTGGTCATAGCCTGTGCCACCATCGAGGATTGTTTCTATTCGGTCATCACCGCCCGGAAAATTGCCGAGACCTTCCGCTTGCCGGTCATCGTGCTTTCGGATGCCAATTTGGCTACCGGGCAGCAGCCTTTTCCGCGGCCTAAATTTTCCCGGGATTGGGTGGCGCCGCCCATCGATCAGCGTCCGGTGCCCGACGGCACCCGGCCGTATGATTGGGACCCCCGGACGGGGCTTTCCCGGCGGATCATTCCCGGACAACCCAACGGCATGTATTCCTTGACCGGTCTGGCCCACGACCGGGAGGGCAAGGTGGCCTATGAGCCCTGGATCAATCAAGAGGGGGCCCGGTGCCGGAGCATGAAGCTGGCCGCCTTCCAGAAAACCTTAAAACCCCCAAAGGTTTTCGGCGATCCCGAAGGGGATTTGCTGATTGTGGGATGGGGTAGCACCAAGGGAGCCATCGAAGAGGCGGTCCTGCGAGTGCGTGAGAAGGGATATAAAGTGTCCGCACTGAATATTAAATTCCTGCAACCCATGGCTTCTGGAATCAAAGACATCCTCCAGCGCTTCAAGAAAGTGGTGTGCATCGAAATCAATTATTCCGATGATCCCGGCGAAGAATTGATCGACGAAAACAATCGCCGGTATTCCAATCTGGCCTGGTTGCTGCGGGCTCGCTTCCTGATTGATGTGGATAGCTGGTCCCGGGTGTATGGTCGACCCTATAAACCCGGCGAAATTGAACAGGTTATTCTGGAAAAATTGAAAGAAATCAAATAAAGGAAGGTGTCTGGCATGTTTGGATTAGACCTTGAACGTTTATTGGACGTGGAAGACGAGTATCGACGGCTGGAAGATTATCAGGGAAGCATGCCTCGTTGGTGTTCCGGTTGCGGGGATAATGCCATTTTAACGGCTGTACAACGCTTGCTGCGGGACGAGGGTATTCCTCCGGAAAAGGCGGTTTTTGTTTCCGGAATCGGTTGTTCCAGCCGTTTTCCGCATTACATGAATGCCTACGGATTCCACGGCGTGCATGGGCGAGCCCTACCCATCGCCCAGGGAATCAAAATTCGTCGGCCGGATTTGCATGTGTTTGTGAACATGGGCGATGGAGATTGTTTCAGCATTGGCAGTGCCCATTGGATTCATGCCATTCATTACAATATCAATATGCTGGCCATCGTTCACGACAATCGGATCTACGGACTGACGAAAAAACAGGTGTCGCCCACTTCCCCCAAAGGTTTAAAGACCAATACCACGCCTTATGGATCGTATATCGAAGGACTGAATCCCCTGACGGTCACTCTGGGGGTGACCAACGTCTCCTTTGTGGCCCAGGCCGTGGAATGGATTCCCGACCTGTTATACGCAGTGATTCGGCAGGCATTTCATCACCGGGGATTCTCCTTTGTACGGGTGTTGCAACGTTGCCCCACCTATCTGCCGGATATTTTCGATCCCTTTATTAACGATCCGCAAAATATTCTTATCCTGACCCACGAATCGGGGCTGCAGCTGGATGAGAGTCTGGCCAAAATTTACCGGAATCGGGTGGAACACGATCCATCCGACATCCATCGCGCCCGGGAAATCGCTTCCGATGAAAGCAAGGCCGTCGTGGGGATTTTGTACCGCAACGAACGTGTGGATGTGTATGACGAGATTCGTCGTCCTAAGCGGGTGACCACGCTGGAGATGCGTAAAGCGGTCCTGGAAAGAGAATTGGATAAATTTGCCGTTAATCCTGTGGGTGGAGACAATCACAATGAAAAGGAAGCATAAATCGACCGCCGGGGCCTCGCAAGCCACTCCCTCCGGGGATGCCCTCCAACCGGTAGACAAGGTGTGGGATGTTTTCACTGCCGCGCTGGATCTTTCTGTGCAAACGGCGGAGATGATCGGAACGCGTCGGGATGAACCGACGGCATACGTCGTGTGGCTTTGGAACCGTTGGCGGGAGGAGAAACCGCCGCCTTATCCCTCGATGCCGGTCCGTTTTTTTACCACCCGGGGGATTTTTTCCACCGTGGAAGAGTTAGCGGGACGCGCCCGGGCCGGCAAACGGGTGGCTTTTATCGGCACAGGCGATGTACTGCCCCGCTCCCGGGGAAACGATCGCCAGCCGTTTGTCATTCACTGGGTTTGGGATAACGATGTGCCCCTGGCACATCCCCCTTTCTTTCAGTGGGTTTGCCGCGATGTTCAACAATGGGCCGATTTGACCATTGTTTCCCGCAAACTGGCGGAGCTGGCGTTGATGCCCGGAGTGCTCACAATTTCTCAGCAAAAAGAGGCGATGCGGCTGGAGCCGATTCTTTCCCCGCCGGCACCTTTACTGCGGGAGTTTCTCGGGCAACCGGGGGACGACATTGTGTGCCCGGTGGCCTGGCAACGGAATATCTTTGGCCCCACCCGCCGGAGGATTCCGGAGGGTTTCGATTTTGCTTCCCTTGCTGCGCCCGTTCCCGATGAGGAGGAATTTTTTGTCCTGTTGCAGCAAGTGTTGGCGGACTTCCAGCGTTTGACCGAACGTCGGTATGCACCGGTGGATGCCGTCGGGGTCCAAGCGGCCGAGGTGGTGATCCTTACCGCCGGGGGCTTTTATGAACCTCTGCAACGGCGTTTAGGGGAATTGAGCGAAGCCGCCGGCACGAAGGTGGGAGCGATTCATTTAAACCTCATTCATCCTTTTCCCGGTCATTTGCTGGCCCATCATCTGAAGGGCAAAAAACTGGTTGTTTTGTTGATCCCCTCTCGGCAGGATCGAGCGGAATGTTTGTTGCGTTCGCTCCGGCTCAGTTTCGAAAAGGCCTTTGAGCGGGGAACGATCCAGGGGAAATCCGTGCCCCGGGAACTCTCTCGATGGCCGGCTTATCACCAGATTCACGATCGGCCTCGGGTGTTGGTGGTTCGGCAGAAAGGAAACCGGCTGAACGTGGATGCGCTGGCCCAGGCGTTGCCCGGGTGGTTACGCCGGCCGTTTGCTGCAGAAGGGTTGCAATTGCCGGAATTTTCCGGCGACCCTGCGGAAAAGACCGCTTCGGGGCGTGGGCGCAGAAAAAACGATCGTTTTACGGTACTCTACCGTTCCGAAACGGCCCTGTGGCAGGGGCGCATTTTTGCCACGGCGATCCGGAGGATCGTACAGGCCGATTGCCGGGTTGTGGGGCCACCCCTTGCTCATCGGGCTCATATTCATCTGGGTCGGCCGGGGAGTATTCCGATGGAAGAGACCGGCCCGATAGATGCCATTATTTCTCCGGAATGGCTGTTCGGTCAAATAACCGAAGACCTTGGCCGGTTGCGGAAAGGGGGGGTTTTGCTCTTGCAGGGTGATGCCGGGGAACCGGAGCGCTTGTGGTCTCATCTTCCCCGGTCCGCGCGCCGTCAATTGCTGGATGGCCACTATCGGGTATATACAATCGATGCCATCGCCGGGGCTCGGGAAAATCCGTCCGGTGCCGAGGAGGCCTGGATGGCCTGGGTGTATTTAGGAGCATTGCTGAAGATCGTCTTTCAACATTACGAAGAGTATAAATGGCTTGCAATTTCTGAAAAACAATTGAAGGGTGTGATAAAGTCGCTTGAAGCGAACGCCTCTCGGGCACTGCTGTACGGCTGGCAACAGGTTCGTCGGGTCGATCCAGAAGAGTGGGAGCCGTTTAGCGAACCCATTGCTTTAACGGACGAAGGTCCTCAGATTCGGGAACCTGCCCGGGATGGGGAACCGAGCGAAAAAAAGTTGGAGGCCCGACGGTTTCAAGCGTATTTAACCTTTCATTTTACAGGGAGACGGCCTCGGGAAGCGTCTCAACCCTTCCGCAACAGCAGCCTTATCCCGGTACTGTTGCATCCGTTTCGCAATTTGCTGAACATTCGTTTTCATTTTCCGGTGTGTCTGGTCCAGGATCCAGACCGGTCGGTTCGACCTTTGCAGGACATTTTCGACGATTTGATCGAACAGAACCGTCCGGATGGGGAGGCCGGGGAGCAATTCCGTCGGGATGTGTTGCGATTGGAAAAGGCCATCAAACAACAGATCGCCACAGGCACCCGGGCCACGTTGACCCGGTTATGGGAAATGGCCGCGGAATCCATTTTGCAGGAAGCACCGATTTCCCCGGAGCGCAAAGAAACTTTAATCCAGAACTGGCAAACCGCCCGCCGGGCATTAAGGGTAGATGGACTGGTGCTGGATTGTCGACCCGATGCGGCCCTGCTGCTCTATCGCCACATCTGGAATGTCCATCGGCGGCTGCAGGTGAAATCTTTTGCCGACGAGCTGGATGGTTACATGGTGCGTTTATCGGACATATTGAAAAGCGATGAGCAGAAGAGCCCGGAGGCCGTGAAGCCGGAAACATTGAAAGCCTCTGTGGGTGCTGCCTTTCAGGAGGATTTGGATTTTGAACAACTGTCCCACATTCTGGAGGCAACGGCCGCCGAAGGCGAGTCTTTATCACCCCGGCGTCGCTGGCGTATCCGGGCTACCCTGGCAACGCTAAAAAAATATCGTCCGCTGTTTTACCCGGAGCCCCTGCCGGCGGAATCCCAAGAAGACATCTGGAACGAAAACGGTAGTTTCTTCCCCATTGTAGCCCCCGATACAGTGGATAACCTGGCCCGGGCTTTAGGCGCATATGAGGCCCAGATGCACAACGTGGTCGAATTTTTCCGGGCCGTGCATATCGCTCGCTTGGAGGTGGAGAATCGCTATCGGGAAGATCGGCACGATGCCTTCTTCCGAGACTTTACCTTTGAGTATTTGACCCGGGAAGAACGGCAATTGATACCTCCTTTGCTCATTTACCTGCGGGCGGAGTTGCTGAATGAACTCAACCGGGAAATGGTGCTGGAATGGCTCTCCACCGACTATCCGGTTAAAATCATGCTGGAGGTTCAGGACCTTTGGGATGGGGCGACCTCGGTACAGGAAACGCCCTGCTTATCGAACTGGGCCTTGCGGATAGCTCGCATGGCAATAGGTTTGAATCGTGCCTATGTCTTTCAGGCCAGCATTGCCAATGTAGAGGCATTGCAAAAGGCTTTGTGGGAGGGATTGGCTTATTCCGGTCCCGCGTTATGGAGTGTGTGGATCGGTCGGCCGCAGTGGTATCCGGCGTTATCGCCTTATCTGGTTGCGGCCGCCGCTCAGGAAGCCCGGGGTTTTCCGGTGTTGACTTTCAACCCCTCCGCGGGCGATACCTGGGCGGATTGTTTTTCCCTGGAAGGCAATCCCGATCCCGAAAGCGACTGGCCTGAAACCGAATTTTCCTATAAGGGGCGGGATGGGGAAACGCTCACCCAAAAGCTTCCCTTTACCTTTGTCGATTGGCTCAGCACCCACATGTTGTTCCGGCATCATTTTCTGGTATTGCCGCCAGGCATTCAGGATTCCCGATTTATCCCTCTGGCCGAATACTGGCGGTTGTCGGAAGAGGAGCGGCTGCAGAGGGTTCCCTATATTTTAATGGTTGATGAGGGCCGTTGTCTGCAGCGGGTGGTCATCACCCGTCCGATGGTGGAAGCCGCACGGATGGTTCTGGCCGATTGGCACATGTTGCAGGAGATGGGTGGGATTCGCAATTCCCACGCCCTGCGGCTTTTGGAGGTGGAGCGGTCCCGTTTACGACGGGAGATGGAAGCGGAGGTACAGGCAATCGAGCAGCGTTTTCGGTCTGAGATGGAAAAGACGCTGGGCGAGGTTGCCCGAGATATCGTTTCCAACATTGCGGCGGGATTGTTGGGTCAGGCCGCCGGCCCGGTGGCCCCGTTAGCGGGACTACCGCAGGAGGTGGAAGCTCCCCCAGAGATGCCGTCGCCCTCTTCCGAGGAGACTGCGGAAGCGGAGGCTTCCGCGGAGGCGGCGGTGGAAGAAGAGGAAGAAGCCCTGCGATTTGACGATCCTTTTATCGAAACGCCCCGCTGCACCAGTTGTGGAGAGTGCATAACGATCAACAATCGGCTGTTCGCTTATAATGACAATAAACAGGCGTATATCGCAGACCCGGATGCGGGTTCCTACCGAGAGCTGGTCCTGGCAGCGGAAAAGTGTCCGGTCCATATCATTCATCCCGGTAAACCGCGTAATCCCGATGAGCCGGGTTTGGACGAACTTGTCAAACGGGCGGAACCGTATTTGTAGGAGTGGGCGGGGAATGGATATCGTCACAGCCATTGGATTCATAGCCGTATTGAGCGTTTTTTTAGCCGTTGCGCTGGCTATTGCCAACAGCAAGTTGAAAGTGCAGGAAGACCCCCGCATTGGCCGCGTGGAGGAAATGTTGCCCGGCGCCAATTGCGGCGCCTGTGGTTTGCCGGGTTGTCGGGCGTTTGCCGAAAACGTGGTGGCGGGAAAAATTTTACCCGGCCAATGCCCCGTAGGGGGGCCGGAAACCGCCCGCATGGTGGCGGAATACCTGGGGGTGGATGCCGGACAAACCGTCAAGAAAGTGGCCCGATTATTGTGCGCGGGAAACCGAGAAGTGGCTCCCCAGATTGCCGAATATGACGGTTATCCTTCCTGCAGAGCCGCTGCCGCGGTTACCGGAGGATTTAAAGGGTGCGTTTACGGCTGCCTGGGGTTGGGCGATTGTGTGGCATCCTGTACCTTCGATGCCATGTTTATGGCTCCCAATGGATTACCGATGATCGACGTGGAAAAATGCACCGGATGCGGCGATTGTGTTCGTGCCTGTCCCAAAGGTATCATCGAACTGTATCCCATCTCCCAGCATTTGATAGTGCAATGCAAGTCCCTTTTGGCCGGCGATGATGCCTTGGCGGTATGCGAGGTGGCCTGTACGGGTTGTGGCATTTGCGCCGCCGATGCCCCGGAAGGGTTAATCACCATGCAACACCATCTCCCCATTGTCCATCAGGATCGATTGAGTCTGGAAACAGAGCTGGCGACTCTGCGCTGCCCCACAGGCGCCATTACCTGGGTGGAGGGCCAGCAATTTCCCGAATTATTTTACCCGCTCAAAACCGCTAAACAGAAAGCGAAGGCGAGCCGTGTGGTTTAAGAAAAAAAGAGCTCTGAATGACCGTGTTCCTTTTCCGGGTACCTGGGATGCCCTGGATGGTCATGGGGCCGTCTGGCAGGTGGAACGGATCGCCAGTCAGGCCATCCAGGTCCACAACATTCCCAATACGGCGCAGCTGGTTCGGCAACTTCAGGAGGTTCCGGATTGGGATCGGGTACTGGTGTTTAAATCCACCGCCGATAGCCGTATCCTATCGGGCCTTACCGTGGGTACGGCCCTGGTCGGCTTGCGCTCGGTGGCCTTTACCAGCGGCGTTGGGCTTGCGGAAATGCAATCCTCGCTGGATGCAGCAGTCGGTAAACGGCTCTCTTTTGTTCTTCACTTAACCAGCCGGGCTCTGGGTCGGCATGCCGAAACGCTGTGGCCGGGCCACGATGACTATCATGCCCTCTCCCGCAGTGGCTTGTTCCAGCTCTTTGCCAAGAATGTGCAGGAGGCGGCCGATTTCACGCTCATCGCCCATCGCATAGCCGAATTGGCGTTGAATCCCGGATTGGTGGCTCAGGACAGCTTTCTGACCAGCCATTCGATACAGCCCGTGCGTTTGCCGGAACCCGAGGCGGTCCGGTGCTTTCTGGGGGATCCCGGAGACTGGATCGATTGTCCTACACCGGCGCAAAAGTTGCTCTTCGGAGAAAAGCGACGGCGCATTCCGGAATGGTTCACTATCGACCGGCCTTTAGGAATCGGCATTGTTCAGGACCGCGAAAGTTTCTTTCGGGCCGTTGCGGGCCAGCAGCCTTATTTCTGGCAACATGTGGCCCCCATTGCCGATCAGGTGTTCGAGGAATTCGCCCGGTTGACCGGAAGAAGATACGCACGCATCCAGACCTATCGGCTGGAAGACGCCGATTATGTGCTCGTGGCTCAGGGTTCTCTGGTCGAAGAGCTGGAGAGGCTGGCCGATGTTCTTCGCCGCCGGAAAAAATGGAAAGTCGGTGTCCTGAATGTCAGCATGTTTCGGCCTTTTCCCGGGGATCGGATTTCCCATCTGTTAAAGGGGAAGAAGGGCGTGACGGTATTCGAAAGAGTGGAGCCGGCGCTTGCCCAGGACCCTCCGTTACTCGGTGAAATTCGGGCCGCCCTGGACCGGGCCGTGGAAAATGGCCGACAGAAAAACGCAACCCTTCCTTACCCCGATTACGCCGTGTATCAACGTCCCGCGGATCGCCCCCTGTTTTATTCCGCTGTATATGGTGTGGGGTGCGGCAATCCCGCCTTCGAGCAATTATCAGCGGCGGTGGAGAACATGGTGGACCGAGACCCGCCGCAAAGGCAATATTACTTGGGGGTTCGTTTCCGTCAGCCGAATTTACGTTTTCCGATTCTGGAACGGGTTCAGCAAATGCTGGATCGGGACTATCCGGATAGAGAAAAATGGGGCCTTTTTGCTACCGCATCGGTTTCCGAGACGGTGCGGGATGAACCGCGCCAATCTTTTCTGTGGTTAACGGTTACGGGAACGGGTGGGACCCGCGTGGGAGGGATACTGGCTCGGGCCTTATTTAAGGGGGCCGATTGGCCGATTCGAACGCTGCCGGAGTATCACCTCCATCAAAGCATTCCTTGTACCAAATATTTCCTGGAACGCCCCCTGGAAGCGTCCGGAAGTGCACCGGTTGATGGTGGACTTCAGGGGCTGGTGGTGCAGGATGTTTCCCTTGTAACCGCGGTGGATGCTCCGGAGCGCCTGGTCCAGAATGGTTTTCTGATCGTCCACTGGGAGGGTGCCCCGGAGGCGTTGTGGTTTCAGTTGCCGGAGCGGGTACGCAAGAGCATTCAACAACGCCGGTTGCGGCTGTTTGCAATCAATGCCCGAGGCGTTGCCCGGGATGTGGCGTCCGATGACCATTTGGAAGGCCCGTTGATGAATCATGCCCTGGCAGGGGCGTTTCTGCAAGTTGCGCCGCAAATTTCTTCGGAGAGTCGCCCGGCCGTACTCGAGGCCTACCGGAAAGAGCTGGAGGCGGCATACGGCAGGGGTCCTGTTCTGGTTCACGAAAGTCAACAGGCGGTGCAACAGGGTATGGCGAAGGTGGAGGCGGTCGAATGGACCTCCCTGCCGCCCGTGGAGGATGTGGTGCTGGGCGAACCCCCGGCTCCCTGGACGGTTCGGGAAACGCGCCGGTTCGACGCCTCGCTTTTTGACCTGACGCACTTCTGGGAAACGGTCGGATTTTTTTACAAAACCCACCGAGAGGATCAGACGTTGATCACGCCTCAGCTGGCCATTGGTACCCTGCCGGCCCGGAGCAGCGCCTTTCGGGATTTCACGCCTTCTCGGAAAACCCTTCCGCATTGGATATCCGAGCGATGCACCGGATGCGGTTGGTGCTGGACGCTGTGTCCGGAGGGGGCGCTGCCGGCCACGGTTCAAAACCCTGCCGCTATGATAGAAACGGCGTTGCAGCAGACGGCGGCGCAGGGAAAACCATTGCTGCAACTTCCGCGCTTGAAGGATAACCTGGCAAAACTGGCCTATAAACTTTTTCTCAAAGATGAATTGCACCGGTACCTGACGCTGGGGGAGTTGCTGGAAGATGCCTTCCGGCGGTTGTTGGAGCTGATGCAACCTCCCGATCAGCAAAAGAGCGAGCTGGAACAGGAGTTCCAGCAATTTCGGGAGGGTATACGTCATTTGCCCATCGTCCGCACCCAACCCTTCTTTGATCAGCCGCATGCCGCCCAAAAAGGAAGTGGTCTTTTACTCACCCTTGGGGTGAATCCGGACGCTTGCAAATCCTGTGGTTTGTGCACCGCGGTGTGTCCCGAACAAGCTCTGGAAATGTTGGAACAAACCGATCGGGATGTCGCGCGCTACCGGCAAAATTGGCGATTTTTAATGGAGCTCCCCGATGTGCCGCTGGCTACAATAGCCGGTTTTCTTCGGGAGGAGGCGCCGGAAACTTATGGGTATCTGCTGTTGAACCGCCGGGTGTATCATGCGGTGATCGGGGGGGACAATGCGCCTCCGGCCAGCGGTTCAAAAGTTGCCCTGCGTCTGGTAGCCGCAGCGGTGGAATCTGTGATGCAGGCTCGGGTTGAGCCGCTGTTACGGCGCATTCAGACCATGATGGAGCAGCTGGAAGCGCGGGTGCAGGGCCAGGTCAGCCGGTCTCTGAAAATCAACGATTTTGAACAATTTGCGCACAAATTGAGTGCCCTGGAAAAGCGCAAAGTGGATCTGGAAACGTTGGCGGCGCTGATTCAGGCGGAAAACCAAGCCCCTCCGGTGGTGGACAAAGAGCCGCTGGAGCGACTGGCCACGACGCTCAATACCCTGAAAGAATTGAAAGCGCTCTATCAACAGGGGGCCGCCGGAGACGGTCGGGCCCGGTTGGCCATGGCGGTGGATGCGGATAGCGTGGCCTTCTGGAGCGGTCTGTATCCTTACAATCCTTTTCCTTTCCCCTGGGTGCATCATCGGTGTGGGGAGGCCCCCGCACTGGCCGAAGGCCTGGTGGAAGGAGTGACCCGTAAGATGTTGGCGACATTTCGAACCTTGCGCAAGGCCCGCTGGATTCTGGAAGACACCTATGACCCCCGAACGCACGACAAAGAGTTGGCCCGCTTGGATTGGGAACACCTGACCGAAGAAGAAAAGCAGTTGGTACCCCCTGTTGTGGTCGTGGGAAGCGAGGGGACCCTGGGCGAGGCGGGTCTGGCAGGGTTGTCCCGCATCTTGCAGCGCTCC
This sequence comes from bacterium, assembly GCA_015485355.1. Taxonomy (GTDB): domain Bacteria; phylum Calditrichota; class Calditrichia; order RBG-13-44-9; family J042; genus JAADJD01. The sequence goes on from WFTQ01000038.1 coordinate 14,997, forward strand.
CTTCCTATCAAGATAGTGGTGTTGGATACCCAGGGATATGCCGCCACCGGAGGACAGCCCGGCGCTGGTGGTTTTGCCAGTCAGGGGAAAGACCAGGGGTTCCGCCGCCAGGAATTGGCCCTGATGGCCCTGGCGTTTCGTCAGGCCTTTGTGCTGCAGGGCAGTATCGGTTACCCGGGCCTGCTCTTGAAGCAATTGCGACGCTCTCTGGCATTCGACGGTCCGGCACTCGCCGTCATTTACACACCGGAACCCGGTGCCCACGGCCTGTTGCCGGAAAAGGTGCTGGAGCAGGCCCGCCGCGCCGTCCTTACCCGCACGTTCCCGATCTGGACCTACGATCCCTCCATCCCCGGGGAATTCCAGGCCCGGATCGACCTATCCGCCAATCCAGAGCCGGAAAGGGATTGGGTGCAGGTCACCGAAATGACCCGCAGTGGAGAAAAACACGGTGCGGAAGTCACCCATTACCTTACCTTTGCCCATTGGGCCGTTCATGAAGTTCGCTTCCGACCGCAGGTCAAATACCTGCCGCAAAAGGAATGGCATCGGGACCTGGTGCCTCTGGTGGAATACCTTCAGAAACCTTTGCAGGAGCGGGAAGGGCTGGAACCGTATATTGAAGTGGTGGATGAAAAGGGACGGTTGTTGCGGGTGGTGGTGAGCCCGCAAATGGTTCGCGATACGGAAGATCGATTGCAACACTGGCGTTTATTGCAGGAATTGGCCGGTTTGCGTTCCAGCCGGGTAGACCGGATTCGACAGCAGCTGCGGGAAGAACTGGAACAGGAATTTCAGCAACAACGGGAGACGCTGGAAAGGGAATACCGCAGGAGAATGGCCGAGCTGGACCAAAAGCACGAGCAGATTTACCGCTCCCGATTGACCCAACGGTTGCTGGAATTGAGTGGGTACGGCCGGGATGCTCAGAAGTTAAAGCAAACCCTGCAGGCGTTTGCCGAAAGGGTCCGGAGGAATGGGCGTGGTGACGAAAAAGACTCGGAGGCTTAAAACGTGGACGCCCGGGTCGGGAGGCATCAGTGGACCGCCGCTGAGGATGATCGGGCACGCGTTCCGTCGGGTGAATAGGGAAACAAAACCCCGTTAATGCGAGTGAAGGATGGAACGGTTGCTGTTTAGAGAAAAACGAACTTTTAAGCACGGGATTCATCCCCGCGATTATAAGCATTTTACCAGGGACCTACCCATCGAGCGGATGCCGTTTGTGAGGGAATACGTGCTGCCTCTCAGCCAGCACGCCGGGGCGCCTTCCCGGCCGGTGGTAAAGCGGGGGGAGCGTGTTTTTCGGGGGCAATTGATTGCCGAACCAGCCGCCTTTGTTTCCGCCGCGCTTCATGCTCCGGTAACCGGTGTGGTTGCGGCCGTCGAACCCCGGGAACATCCCGCCGGAAAGATGGTGGATGCCATTGTCATCCAGCGGGACCCGCATTCGCCGCAGACCCTGTTCAATGAACATCCCATTGATTGGAGTGCTTTGACGCCCTCGGAGCTGCTGGAAATCATCCGCCTGGGAGGATTTGTGGGACTGGGCGGTGCGGCTTTCCCTACACATGTGAAATATGCCATTCCCGAAGGCAAATATGCCCGATTCTTTTTTGTAAATGCCGCCGAGTGCGAGCCCTTTTTGACCACCGATTATCGCATCATGCTGGAACGCTACCCGCATATCTTTTCGGGTATTCGGGTGATTCTGAAAATCTTGGGTTCCGAAAAGGCCTATATCGGCGTAGAAGATAACAAACAGGAAGCCATCGCCCTGCTTCGGGAAACCATGCCTTCCGATTTGCCCTGCGAAGTCGTTCCGCTGAAAACCAAATATCCCCAGGGTGCCGAAAAGATGCTCATCGAAGCGGTGCTGCATCGGGAAGTTCCCAGCGGACGCCTGCCCATCGACGTGGAAGTGGTGGTCAATAACGTCGGTACCGTGGCCGCCATTGGAGAACTGTTTGCGTACAATCAACCGTTGATTGAACGGGTTGTTACCATCACCGGACCGGGAATTCACCGTCCCGCTAACTTGCTGGTACCCATCGGAACGCGGTTGAGTGACGTCATTGCCCATTGCGGCGGAATGAAAGACAACGTGCGTCAGGTGCTCTTTGGGGGTCCCATGATGGGGATGCCTCAGCGTTCCCTGGATGTGCCTATCATGAAGGGGACTTCCGGAGTGCTGTTCCTGACCGACGGTGAAGTGGTTCCCCGCCGGGAATATCCCTGCATTCATTGCATGAAGTGTGTAGACGCGTGTCCCATGTACCTGAATCCCAGTCTGCTGGGAATGCTGGCCCGGGTCCGACGGTACGAGGACATGCTGGAGCATTATATCATGGATTGTATTGAATGCGGGTCGTGTTCCTACGTTTGTCCCTCGAACATCCCGCTGGTTCAACGGTTTCGGGTGGCCAAGGCTTTGTTACGCGAGAAAATGGCCAGAGAGAGGGCGGTGCAAGGATGAAAGCTCGAGAACCCAGGCTGTTGCTGACCACCTCTCCGTTTATAAAGTCCCCCCAGGATACCCGTTTTATCATGTGGCAGGTGAATTACGCCCTGGTGCCGGTGATCCTGGCCGGTATTTATTATTTTGGCCTCAATGCGGTTCTAATCATCTTGGTGTCGTTAGCGGGTGCGCTTTTGCCCGAGTGGCTCTGGAGCCGTCGGCAATCCCATCCGGTCAACACGGTGCGGGATGGTTCGGCCGTGATCACCGGTCTGCTGTTTGCATTGACTCTGCCACCCGGCATTCCTTTATGGATGGCTTTCTTAGGGGGAACGGTTTCCGTTGTTTTGGGGAAGATCATCTTTGGGGGATTGGGATATAATATTTTCAACCCCGCCCTGGTAGGGCGGGCCTTTCTGCAAGCGGCGTTTCCCGTATCCATGACCACGTGGATCCCCTACGCCACGCCGGAAAACGTCTTCCACATACGGGGGGATTTATTGACGTTTCCTTTCATGAAACCCCGGATGGATGCCCTTTCCGCGGCCACACCTCTGGCCCGCATGAAGTTCGAATCTCAGCTCACCCGTTTAACGGATCTGCTGCTGGGAAGCACGGCCGGTTCTCTGGGAGAGACGGCGGCCTTCATCATTATACTGGCGGGGGTGTACCTGGGACTGCGGGGAGTGATTAATTGGCGCATTCCGGTGGGAATTGTTGCCACCGTCTTTCTGCTGGCGGCTCTGTTACACTGGGTGGATGGGACCCGGTATCCGGCACCCTGGTTCCACGTATTTGCGGGCGGCTTGATGCTGGGTGCCGTGTTCATGGCCACGGACCCGGTCACCTCCCCCATAACCCAGAAAGGGGTGTGGATTTTTAGCATCGGCGTGGGACTGCTGGTGGTAATCATCAGAATCTGGGGCGGTCTACCCGAGGGGGTCATGTATTCCATCCTGTTGATGAACGCTGTGACGCCGCTAATCAATAAAATGGTGCGGCCGCGCATTTACGGAATGCGTGAAAAGAGTGGCCGTTGACGCTCGATCTTTTACCCGATTTTGGAAAAAGGCCCTTGGGGGGGAATGACAAACTCTGGGTGCAGGGCCGGAATCGATCGGTCGATCGTCTACCATTGAAAACTCGACAAAAACATTATGGCCATATGATGCATATGCACGGAACGGGACATCATCATCCTTCGGCTGGAGAAGGCGGCGATGAGGTCAGCAGTTGGCGCATGATTCTCACCATGGGAACCATTGGATTGCTCGCGGGCTTATTGATTGTGGTCACCTATCAGTTGACCTTGCCCATCATCGAGCAAAACAAAGCGCAGTATCTTCAGCGGGCGATATTTGACGTCCTTCCCGGAGCCAGCCGGAAGCGCGCTTTTATTGTGGAAAAGGACGGCCGGTTACGGCCGGAACAGGGAAAAGAAAAGCATGGGTACAAGGTGTACGCCGGATATGATCGGGAGGGCCGACTGGTGGGGATTGCCATCGAAGCGAAGGGCCAGGGATTCCAGGACGTGATTCAGCTGATCTATGGCTACGATCCGGAACGGGAGGTCATTGTGGGCATGAAGGTTCTGGAGAGTAAAGAGACCCCGGGTTTGGGCTCCAAGATCGAAACCGATCCGGAGTTCATCGCCAATTTCAAAGCGCTGGAGGTCAAGCTAAAGCCGGACATGAGCGATCTGGAACATCCGCTGGAAATGGTCAAGAAAGGGCAAAAAACAGCGGCCTGGCAGATTGAGGCCATTACCGGGGCCACCATCTCCTCCCGGGCCATCACCCACATTCTGTTAAAAAGCAGTCGGGAAATTCTCCCCCTGATCCGTAAAAACCTGGATATGTTAAAACAGGAAGCCCCATGATGAAAGCGGAACAGAACACCAGCATGGACATCCTGCTCAAAGGGATATGGAAAGAAAATCCCGTGTTTGTTCAGGTGCTGGGCATGTGCCCTGTGCTGGCGGTAACGAACTCGGTCATTAACTCCATCGTAATGGGTTTTGCCACAACCTTCGTTTTGGTAATGTCCAGCTTTTTTGTGTCCTTGTTTCGGAAGCTCATCCCCCGGCAGGTTCGCATCGCCAGTTACATCATGATTATCGCCACCTTTGTGACGGTCGCCGAATATATTATCCAGGCGATTAGCCTGGAAGTCCACAAGAGTTTGGGCGCATTCATTTCCCTGATCGTGGTGAACTGTATCATTTTGGGGCGCGCCGAAGCTTTTGCCTCCAAATATCCGGTGAAAGAAGCGGTAATGGATGCCCTGGGTATGGGAGCGGGGTTTACATTGGCGGTTCTGAGTTTGGGGGTGGTGCGGGAATTGTTGGGCAACGGCACCCTGGCCGGAGTTTCCATTATGGGGCCGTCTTTTGAACCCTGGTCGATCATGATTTTGCCCGGGGGAGCGTTTTTTGTTTTAGGCGCCTGGTTGTTGTTTTTTAATTGGTTAAGGGAACGAGCCAAACGGCAACAGGAAAGGGTGATGGTATGACCGGTGAATCGTTATCGTTTATCTTTATTAATGCCGCCCTGATCAACAATTTTGTCCTGAGTTCTTTTCTGGGCATCTGTCCGTTTCTGGGGGTGTCGGGTAAATTGAAAACGGCCGGTCCCATGGGGGCCGCGGTCACTTTCGTCATGTTCATTAGTTCCATTTTTGCCTATGCCATTCATCAAATCCTGTTGATCATCGAAGCGCCTTATTTGCAACTCATCTCTTACATCGTGGTGATCGCTTCCGCCGTGCAGCTGGTGGAAATGTTCATAAAAAAATTCAGTCCCGTGCTGTACCGGGCCTTGGGCATCTATTTGCCCCTGATTACGACCAATTGTGCCATTTTGGGGATGGCCTTGTTCCAAACCAATCGGGGCTATGATTTCATTCAATCGTTGATCTTTTCTCTGGGGGCCGGCGCCGGATTCAGCCTGGCGCTTATCATCATGGCCGGTATTCGGGAGGCATTGGATCTGGCCGATATCCCCGGACTGGTCAAAGGCACCGCATTAACGCTGATGATCGCCGGAATTTTATCCATGGCTTTCATGGGTTTTGCCGGATTAGGGGGATGAGAACCCCCTCTACGGCGTTCTCCCGGTCAACGCCCCTTCTTTTTGTTCCTCTCTCTGGGTGCGCGGCACGAAAAGCCGCTGCCTGGCGGCGCGTTTCCCCAAGCCCCGGCGGTGCGCTGGAGCGATTCCCGGAGTACCAACAGCCTCAACGGCAAGTATCGAAAGTGTCAACACGGGGCGTAAGGGATTTCCAATTGTTTCCCGGGTAAATTTTAATTATGATTCATGATGAATGAACCGAAGGAGGCAGGTATGAAACCACCAGTGGAACGACAGGTCGAACGGGGTATTATGACCCTTTCGTTCCGGCGTCCCGAGAAAAAGAATGCCGTGACCACGGAAATGTACCGCCTGATGATCGAGGCCTTTGAGCAGGCCGAAAGGCAATCGCTGGTGCGGGTGGTATTGTTGCGGGGTGAAGGCGATGCTTTTACCGCAGGCAATGACCTGGAGGATTTCCGCAAATGGCCTCAAATGGCTCGGCATTCCGATGATTTGCCGGTGTTCCGGTTTATAAAAACGGTCGTTAATTTCCCCAAACCCCTTGTAGCGGCCGTAAAAGGCGTGGCTGTGGGATTGGGCGGCACCCTTCTTCCTCATTGTGATGTGGTGGTGGCGGGTCAATCGGCCCGGTTCAGTCTGCCTTTCTCGCGCTTGGCCGTGGTCCCCGAGTTTGGAAGCTCCTTTCTGTTACCCGCCGCGGCGGGTCATATGCGGGCCTCCCACTGGCTGATGCTGGGAGAAACGTTCGGGGTGGAAGAGGCCCGCCACCTGGGATTGGTTAGTGAAATTTGTGCCGATGAACAGGTGGACGCCGTCGCCCGTCAGCGGTGTGAACAGTTGGCGGCCTTGCCGGCCGGCGTTCTGCGCCGCATTAAATCCCTGATCCGCCCACCGGAATTCCTGGAACAACTGAATCGGGCCATCGATCGGGAATCTCGGATGTTTATGGAGTGTTTGCAAACGCCGGAACACGCCGAAGCCGTTCGGGCGTTTTTTGAAAAGCGACTCCCCGATTTTAAACGGTTTGAGGGATAAGAAACCCATGAAAATCTTTCTGCACTTCCATCATGCCGTGGGAAAGTGAAAAGCAACTCCTTCGGGCGCTTTATCGGAAGCGAGCCAAGCATTACGATATTACGGCGAATTTCTATTATCTCTTTGGATTTCGGGAATTTGCCTATCGAAAGAAAGCGGTTGCCGCCCTGGGTCTTTCTGCCGGGGATACGGTGGTGGAAATTGGCTGTGGCACGGGCTTGAATTTGTGCTATCTGCAGAAACAGGTGGGGCCCCGGGGACGGATCATCGGAGTCGATATGACCGATGAGATGCTTCGCCGCGCTCAACGCCGGATTCAAAACAAGGGCTGGACGAACGTGGAATTGATTCAAACCGATGCCGCCGAATACGAGTTTCCGGAAGGGGTACAGGGCATCTTGTCGACATTCGCCATCACGCTGATTCCGGAGTACGATCAGATTATTCGGAAAGGTGCCGAGGCTCTTCGGCCGGGAGGCCGATGGGTGGTGCTGGATTTAAAACTGCCCCCGCGGTGGCCTCGATGGTTGGTGCGTGCCGGGGTCGCGGTTTCCCGTCCCTTCGGCGTGACCCTGGATTTGGCCGAGCGTCACCCCTGGGAGAGCCTTGCCACCTATTTGCCCCGATATCAACAAATGGAGCTTTACGGAGGATTGGCCTATATAGCCGTGGGTGAAAAGTAGAGTCCTTTGGGAAGAAAATCTTCTTCCTGCTTTCCAGGCAAGAAAGGGTGCATGCGTCCGAAAGGATTTGCTCCCTCCCCAACGGTGCTGGGAAAAATTTTATGGGGTGGAAACGGGTGCGGTCAGCCATTAAATTCCCGGAAAACAGATGAGCGAAAGGAAAGCGCGGTGGGCTTTTGTACGGCGATCAGCTGCATGGACGGGCGTATTCAATTGCCGGTCATTCAGTATCTGCAACAACGATTTCGGGTGCCCTATGTGGATACCATCACCGAGCCGGGTCCCAATAAAATTCTGGCCGACCAGATACCTTCCGAGCAGGTTCACTCCATTTTACAACGATTGCATCTTTCCGTCCACAAACATCAGAGTGTGGGCATTGCGATTGTAGGGCATCACGATTGTGCCGGAAATCCCTCCGATAAGAAGGAGCAACACCGGCATCTGCGCCGGGCGGTTCAGTGGATTCGCCGGCACTATCCCGGATTAGAAGTCATTGCGTTGTGGGTGGACGAACAGTGGTCCGTTCAGGAGCTGGAATAATCAACGCTCCGGGAAAGCGTTGCTTTCCCCCCGACGGATTGTCGCCGTGTCGGATAGTCCGGGGAAGAGAAAGGAGCATGGGGTGACGGTCGGAGTCCGGGATTCCTGCGTGATCGAGAAACATCGGAAAAATAAAAAATCCCATTGCTTTTTAGGCCTCCCTATTTAATATTCGCTTCTACGAAAATGTAAAGATCGAATTGGATGGAACAACTCGAATAAGATACACCGCAATCGTCTAACCCGAATATCCCCTGAACAAAAGGTATTTCCGCCTTTTTGCGGGAACGAGCATCTTCATGGGGAAGCGTTATCGAGGTGCAAAAAATATGGTGGAGGGTGTCTATGGCAAAGGAACGCACAGGTAAGAAAGGCGCCGATCAGGTAGAGAAATCGGAACCGAAACGGATCGCCCGATTTTTGGGGATGGTCGAACGGGTGGGGAATGCCTTGCCGCATCCGGCCACCCTGTTTGCCCTGTTCGCCGCGGGGGTGGTTGTACTGTCCTGGATAACCGCACAGTTCGATCTCAGCGTGATCCATCCGGGCACCGGAGAAACCATAAGACCGGTCAATTTGCTTACGGTGGAAGGTTTGCACCGCATTATTACAGAAATGGTGGACAACTTTACGGGATTTGCCCCACTGGGAGTGGTATTGGTGGCCATGTTGGGCATCGGGATTGCCGAGAGCAGCGGATTGATCGGATCGGTGTTACGCCTGCTGGTGATCAGTGCTCCGCGGCGTTTGATCACCTTTGTGGTGGTTTTTAGCGGTGTGCTTTCCAATGCCGCCAGCGAAGTCGGCTATGTGCTCCTGGTTCCCCTGGGCGCCATCATTTTTCTGGCCATCGGACGCCATCCCATTGCCGGACTGGCGGCCGCCTTTGCCGGGGTATCCGGTGGGTACAGCGCCAATTTGGTGCTGGGAACCGTGGACCCTCTGCTGGCGGGCCTCTCTCAAGAGGCGGCGCAGATTGTGGATCCCAACTATCTGGTGAACCCCGCCTGCAACTGGTATTTTATGATCGCCTCCACCTTTTTAATCGCGGCTACCGGCACCTGGGTGACGGAAAAAATTGTCATTCCCCGCCTGGGCGAATACCAAGGAAGTCAAAAACCAGAGGAATTGCGTCACCTGACCCCCGAAGAAAAACGCGGTTTACTGTACGCCCTGTTGGCCTCGCTGGTTCTCATCGCCTTGGTTGTCTGGGGATTGGTGCCGGAAAACGGTTTTCTGCGCAACCCCAATGACGGAAGCATCCTGCACTCGCCATTCATGAAGGGCATCGTCACTTTCATTTTTATCAGTGCCGCCATCACCGGAATCGCCTACGGTATCGGCGCTGGAACCCTCCGCAATGATGCCGATGTGATGAAAGGCATGGGCAAGGCCATGGAACGGCTGGGTCTCTATCTCGTGTTGTGCTTTTTTGCCGCCCAATTTGTGGCTTATTTTAAATGGACCAATCTGGGATTGATCATCGCCGTCGAAGGAGCGCAATTGTTACGCGCCAGTGGACTGGGCGCCGTTCCCCTGATGATCGTTTTCGTCATCTTTTCGGCCTTCAGCAATATGTTCATGGGGAGTGCCTCGGCCAAATGGGCTATCCTGGCACCGGTGTTCATCCCCATGTTTATGCTGCTGGGGTTCGCTCCAGAGCTGGTTCAGGTGGCCTATCGAATCGGTGACAGTGTAACAAACATTATCTCCCCCATGATGTCCTATTTTGCCCTTATCGTCGCGTTTGTGGAGCAATATGAAGAAAATGCGGGAATCGGAACGGTGATCGCCACAATGTTGCCTTATACCATTGTCTTTTTACTGGCATGGATTGTTCTATTCAGCATCTGGATCCTGCTGGGCATTCCCGTGGGGCCGGGAGCGGATCTGTTTTTAAACTAAATTCGTTCCATAGGAGTGGTTCCGGGTGACCGGTCGGCCCCCGGGAAGCAGACTGGGTCACCTGCGAGGGAAGGAAGTCCGAAATTCCTCTCCGGTGTGGAAAATCGAAAGGCGGCAAACCGTGGATTCCCGGATGCCTCGGAGCAGCGGATCAGGAAGAAACAGAGAAGAACTTTTTTTTAAACCATAGCCTGGCAACATCGAACCCTTTAACCCATGCCGGAAAATGGTTGAACCGATTTACCGTTTGTTGAACGCTTTCTTTTTCCTGTTCCATAGTGGGTGGATCGTGTTCAATCTGCTGGGATGGGCCTGGAAGAAAACGCGCCGGTGGAATCTGATCACGCTGGCGTTAACGGGATTGTCATGGTTCGGACTGGGAATCTGGTATGGATGGGGATACTGCCCGTCCACGGATTGGCATTGGCAGGTTCGTCGGGCGCTGGGCTATACCGATATGCCCCGTTCGTATATCCAGTTTTTATTGGAAACGCTCACCGGAATGGATCTGGAAGCCCGGCTGGTGGATGCCCTGACGATGATATGTTTCCTGATAGCTCTGCTCCTTTCAACCTATTTGAATATTCAGGATTACCGTCGCCGGGCGTGGGCAGGTGAACTTTAATGACGGTTTACAGGGTGGTTGCCGGCATCCCGTGAGGAGTGCGTGTTCCGGTATTTGGTGCCCCTACGCACCGGGAAGGCGTGGGCCGGGAGAATTCGCAAGGGGGCAATGATTGGTCTGCTTCGGCACGGCGCCCGGGGGTTACCCCTTCGTACGGGAAATACCAATACCCGGAAATCCGAAACAGTCCGGGAAGATAAAAGAAAAGGGATACATTCAGGACAGAGGGCTGTCCATGGTCGTCAAAAAATTTTTCTTCACAGCGGGCCCGGTGTTTGTGATCGCTTTTTTGCTCACAGCAGGACTCACCTACGTTTACAGCTGGATTTTCCATGGAGCGGGTGCCTTTGATTGGGCTGTTTCCATCAGGCTGGGCATCATCCTTGCGATTGTCCTGGGCTTTCAGGCCGTGCGCGGGGAACGCCGCAGGTCACAAAGTTAGCACGAACCCTTCTGGAAGCCCTGCTTCCCCGGGGCGCGGCAGGGCATCACTCGGGACGGTCGATGGGGAAGCGGAGGCCAAGGCCGTTGCTCCGCGAAGAGGAAAAATAAAAATCGATTGCTAATTAGGAGTAATTACTATATATTTCCGCCTCCTAATTTTGAGGAGTTCTGAAAGGACACGATCCAGAGGATACCCATATGGAAATTGACATGAAGCGGTTGGAAGAAATTTTTCATCGCCACAATTTGAAAATAACGCCGCAACGGATAGCCATTTACAAGGAGCTGGTCAATTCCGAAGAACATCCTTCGGCAATGGTGGTGTATGAGCGGATAAAGAAAATCTATCCCAATGTCTCGCTGGACACGGTAAACCGAACCCTGCTCACCTTTGCCGAAATCGGCCTGGTTCGTATTGTGGAAGGGCGCGGCGATCCCAAGCGATTCGATCCGAACCTCCGCCAGCACCATCATTTCCGATGCGTTAAGTGCGGTAAGATTTACGATTTTTACAGCGAGGAGTACGATTCCCTGGAAATTCCCGTTGCCCTGAAACAAAAGTTCATCATCACTTCCAAACGCGTCAATCTGGAAGGCATTTGCGATCGATGCAAAGCTAAGCGAGGTTAACCGTTCATGGCATCCATGAAGGCAGGCATCCGGCGCATTATGGTAGGAGTCATTCCGAAATCGTATAATCTTTGGAATAGTAGGAGCAAAGAAAAAAACGCATCCGCCGCCCCCGGGTTGAGGGGAGCAACCGCCCGGATCCCGCCGATCGCCGTTTGCTTCAGGATCCAATGGAAATTGCCGTCTGCCGATGCCCAGGATCATTGGGTCGGCAGATGGGGCTGGAGAGAAAGATCGGGCGCTTTTAATCCACACCGAGGCGTCCATTCAGCCGAAAAAGGGGCAACCGATTGTTTGGAGGGGCTGCGGAAGGGACATGAACCGCACAGCCTGCCGGATCGCCCCTTAGAGAGAACTTTGTCCACGGAACCGGGTAAGGGAGAAGCGTGTGAAGGGTCTCCAGAGGAAGGAGGACTCACCGGACAGGTGAAAGCCCCTTTGTTCAACATTCATTAAAAACCATAAAAACAGAAAGGAGTTTGATATGAGTGATGCCAGCAAATTCAAGGCTGCGGGAAAGGCTCGAAAGCCCACGGTTCTGGGGGGCGGTGTGATTCGCGACTGGTGGCCGGATCAGCTGAATTTGAAGATTCTGCACCAGAATTGCGCCCAAATCCGTCCCCTGGATGAGTCCTTTCAATATGCTGCGGAGTTCCGGAAGTTGGATTATCAAGCGTTAAAGAAAGACCTCCGCGATTTGATGACCCGGTCTCAGGATTGGTGGCCGGCGGATTACGGTCATTACGGTCCGTTGTTCATTCGCATGGCCTGGCATAGTGCCGGCACTTACCGCATCGTGGATGGCCGAGGTGGGGCTTCCACCGGAAATCAGCGGTTTGCTCCGGTGAGTAGCTGGCCGGATAATATCAACCTGGACAAGGCCCGCCGGTTGTTATGGCCCATTAAGAAGAAATACGGGAATAAGATTTCCTGGGCGGACCTGCTCATTCTGGCCGGCAATGTAGCGCTGGAATCCATGGGATTTCAGACGTTGGGGTTTGCGGGGGGTCGAGAGGACGCCTGGGAACCCGAAGAAGACATTTACTGGGGTCCCGAGACCGAGTGGCTGGCCGACCAGCGGCACACAGCGGACGGCACCCTGGAAAAACCGCTGGCCGCGGACCACATGGGGCTGATATATGTGAATCCCGAAGGCCCCGGCGGGGTGCCCAATGCCGTAGAAGCGGCCAAGTTCATCCGCCAGTCCTTTGCCCGCATGGGTATGGATGACGAAGATACCGTGGCCCTGATCGCCGGGGGACATAGCTTTGGGAAGGCCCACGGCGCCGCCGATGTCGAGAAATATCTGGGACCCGAACCGGAAGCGGCTCCCATCGAAGAACAGGGACTGGGGTGGAAAAACAGCTACGGTAGCGGAAAAGGTCCGGATACCATCACCAGTGGTCTGGAAGGAGCCTGGACGCCCACGCCCACCCAATGGGATAACAGTTTCCTGCGCCTGTTGTTTAAATACGACTGGAATCTGGTGAAAAGTCCCGCCGGGGCCTGGCAGTGGGAGGCCGTCAATCCCGATCCCCAGGACATGGTCCCCGATGCCCACGATCCGACCCAAAAACATGCTCCCATTATGCTGACCACCGATCTGGCGTTGAAAATGGACCCCCAGTACAAGGCCATCGCCAAACGATTTCTGGACCATCCCGAAGAACTGTCGCGAGCCTTTGCCCGGGCCTGGTTTAAATTGACCCACCGGGATATGGGACCGCGTAGTCGGTATCTGGGACCGGAGGTCCCGGAGGAAGTGTTCATCTGGCAGGATCCTTTGCCGCCAGTGGAGCATCCGCTGATTGATGAGCGGGACATTCGGCAATTGAAACAGACGATTCTGGCGAGTGGATTGTCTATCAGTGAATTGGTGTATACCGCCTGGTCGGCGGCCTCCACTTTCCGCGGTTCGGATAAGCGCGGCGGCGCCAACGGGGCGCGGATTCGCCTGGCTCCGCAAAAGGATTGGGAGGTGAATCAACCGGAACAGCTGGCCCGGGTGTTGCAAACCCTGGAAAGCATTCAGCAGACGTTTAACCAGGGGGCCAAAGGCGGTAAAAAAGTATCCCTGGCGGATCTGATTGTACTGGGTGGCTGCGCCGCCGTGGAAGCAACGGCCAAACAAGCTGGCGTGGATGTCGAAGTCCCCTTTATCCCCGGGCGCACCGACGCGTCTCAGGAGCAGACCGATGTGGAATCCTTCGCTTATCTGGAACCCCAGGCCGATGGCTTCCGCAATTATGTAAAGAACGGGGTCAAGGATCGCCCCGAGGAATTATTGATCGACAAGGCTCAATTGTTGAAATTGACGCCCCCGGAAATGACGGTGCTGGTGGGCGGCCTGCGGGTGCTCAATGCCAATTTTCAGCAAGCGCCTCACGGGGTATTCACCGAACGGCCCGGCGTGTTGAGTAACGACTTTTTTGTGAATTTGACCGATATGAATATCGAATGGCATCCGGTTGACGACAATGTTTTTGAAGGGCGCGAACGGACCAGCGGCCGGGTTAAGTGGAGCGCCACCCGGGTGGATTTGATTTTCGGACACAATGCCCAGTTACGGGCGCTGGCCGAGTTTTATGCCCAGGACGACAGTCGGGAAAAGTTTGTCCGAGATTTTGTGGCCGCCTGGAACAAGGTGATGAATCTGGACCGTTTTGATCTGAACCAGGCTTAACAAACGGACAGGCGCAGGCTGACCACCTGCGCCTGTATAATAGGCGTCCGGATATCGGACCGGTCATTTTTGCAGAAGCATTTTACGCACCTGGGAAAATCCCCCCGCCTTTAGGTGATAAAAATACACCCCGCTGGGCAGGTGAGAAGCATCGAAGCGGTGGGAATAATATCCGGCTTTTTGCACGCCGTCGACCAGCACCTGAACGGGTCGACCCAGCACATCGTACACCACCAGTTGTACTCTGGCACGGCGCGGCAGCTGGTAACGAATGGTGGTAACCGGATTGAACGGATTGGGATAATTCTGAAGCAACTGGAATCGTTCAGGCACACGATCGGGGCCCGTCGTTTCGGAAATGCCCGTGATACTGGAACCGATCACAATCCGCCGGGAATAAAGGGTATCTCCGGAAGAATCGATCCGACATTGATACGTTCCATATTCTGCAGGAGTCACCTTCAGAATCGACAGCATCCAGTGGGTCGCCCCACTCGTGTTGCCGCTGTTTGTTAAGGGTAAGCCGTCTTTGAACCATTGATAACCGTTACCCCTGCGCATAGCATCAATCTTCAATGTAGCCTGGAAATTTGCCGAATCGGGTATGGCTATCCGTTGAGTTTGGGTGCCTGTTAAATCGACCCTTTGGGCCTGCCAGAAGCCGTTGTTTTCCAGGTTGCCTTCCACAATAAACATTAAAGAATAATTCCAGCTGTTGGGTAAAATATGACCGTTGTTGATCACATCACCCTTGACGATCATCTGGTAATTATTGTTATTCAAATCCCTGATCTTTAAGATTCCGTTGATCGTCAGTTCGTTTTCGAAAATGATATCGTATTCAACGTCCACCGTGTCCGCCAGGATAATATTGCGGTAAATCGCTTTGCTGACTCCGGAGGCGTTATAGGAGAGGCGGGAATCGCCGCGGCAAAATAGGGTGTTCCCATTGCCTTCCAGTGTATCCACCCGGAAAATTGTGCCCTGGTTTAAATAGAGGCTATGACCGGGTTGGAGAACCAGTTTTCCGATCTCGATGGTTCCCCCGTCAAAGTGGAGGGAGGTATCCGAGAGGACGACGGCGTTGGAGGCTTCCAGTCGATATGTACGGAAGACGACGTCCGGATGGATAAATAACCTGTGCGTCGCGGCACCGGTCAATTCTATGTAGTTCGATTCCCAATCTCCATTGCTTTGGAGATTCCCATCGATGTAGAAAACGATGCCGTATCCCCAATTGTTTAAAGCAACCCTTCCCCGATTCTCAATATTGCCTTTCACAAAAACGTTGCGGTAAGTATTCGTATAATCTTGCAGTTGAAGGGTACCTTCAATCACCACGGAATTCAGAAATTCAATATGGGCGTTTAAACGGGCGATTCCCGCGAATATGATGTCCTGGAAGACCGGCTTGGTGGAGCTGCTGACGGCTCCGAACAACTGGGAGGCATCGTTACAGTGCAGTCGGTTGAAGTTGCCGATCAAGCTGTCCACCTGAAAGGTGGAATTCAACTGGAGGTACAGATCATTTCCCGGTTGTAGGACCAATTTTTTAATTTGCACTTTGACGTCGTCGAAGCGCAAGGGGGACTCCGAAACCACGGTGACACCGGGGGCATAAAAATTTCTGGGTGAAAAAGGATAATTCAAATCGGTAAAGAGGGTTCGGGTCCCCATTCCGGTTAATTTTATGGGATGACGGTTCCAAACCCCCTCGTTTCGAATGTTTCCCCCGCACTCCCAGAAGGGAGTGTAGCCCCAACTGTTTTCCAGTAACGCCCCTTGATTGATAACGTTTCCTGTGACGGTGATGGTGCGGTCATAATTGATAAGGTCTTTAAACCTTAAAGTGTCTTCGATGACAATGTCGCCCTGTATGTGTAGATGCGTGTTGATGAGGGTTTCGCCCTTGATGCGGATGTCGTGAAAAATGGGTGTGCCGCGTGTCACCCCAAGATTAACAAACGATAACGAATCGCCCCCGATTGCATTTCCCTGAGCCAGGATTTCGTCTACCTGCAAGGTGGAACCCTCTAAAAACCAGAAGGTGGTGAGCTCCTGAGTGGCGAAATCCTTCCGCAATTCCAACCTGCCAATGCGGATATGGACGTTGTATAAGAAGGCATCCCGATCCGAAACAATATGGGCGCTATCGGCCAGGACGGTTGAAGGGGAAAAATAGGAACCCGGTTCGGCCCGCAACAGGTGGGTCAGAGTATCTGTGAAATAAACGGTGTACGTGCGCCACTCCCCGGCGTTGATCAAGTCCCCGCCAATGTAAAAATAGAGAGGGGTTAAATTGCTTTTGCCGATCACTTTACCTTCATTGACCACATCCTGGGCTACATGCATCCGGGTTTCCGGAAGATTGGTCACGAGGGTCAGCTCCCCGTTGGGACGAATGGTTAAACTGTTGACGTAATAGTCCCCTCCAGCGTCCAGTTGCACCGGTCCGATCAGTACCACGTTATCCGCCGCCGAAGGAACTACCCCGTCCTGCCAGGTCGAAGGTGCCGACCAGGGTCCTCCCTGCAGGGTCGAATAGGTCTGCGCCCATAGGAAAGGATATCCCGTCAATAGTATGGTGAACATTATAACCATTTTCTTACTCGACATGGTAAACATGGCACCCTCCATAAGTTTTAATAGCTTTGTTATCAACCCTAAAAGGAATCCCTGAGCGATGGAGTGGTAATTCAGTGGCCGGTCCGACACAGATCAGGGGGTGCTGCGCCCAAAGTGTTCAAAAAAATTAAGAAGTAGACCCCCTCGCGCACAAAACAATGAGAAAAAAGCTTGCATTGGATGCCCTGTTTTTCGAAAACAGAGACGATTGGTGCAAAAGCCCGGCTGACGAAATACAGAATTTTCATTTTTAAGACGTCCATATCGGGATCCAATTTTTCCTCATCTATCGGCACACATTCCATTGGTCTTTAAATAATTTATGAAAATAACGGCAGGTGAAGTGACGAAATTCAAAATATGATATAGAAATATTCATAGCCCGGAAGACGATGGAGAAAAAGAGACCGGTTTGCAGGCGCAAAAACGGATTGGATGTTGAAGGCGGGGAATGACCTTTCCGGGGTAAAGATGACGCTGATTCTCTGAAATCGGCGTCCAATATCCGGCCTTTGCATTTCTCAGCCCTGTTACGAAAGAACGGCCGGGTGACCCGCCCCGCACGGCATTACAATGCCGGGAAAAAACCTGAAATTGGAGGAAAAAGTGCGGGTCCCTGAATGGGATCGCTATCGGGTCGCAGAAAGACGACCATCCGGTTGCCCACCGAGTTCCACACGGCGAAGATCGGACGTCCAACCCGCCGTCGAACATCCGGAAGCACTTTTCACCGGCTCCGGCGGATCGGAGGAACCCGATTGGGGGTCATCGATGGTATGCCCCTTATGTTCTTGGGGGGAAGACGCTCTGCGGTAACAAGGCATTCGATGTCGCCCCCCTGTTTGGGAACGTTTTCAAAGGGGGGCGGGTTCATTATTGAACGAGCAGCATCTTCCTGACCAATCGCCGGTCACCGGCTACCAATTCATAAAAATACAAACCGGAACTAACGGGCAATCCCTGTTGGTTTCGCGCATTCCAGCGAACGTCGTGCCACCCGGCCTTTTGTTTATGATTCACCAGGGAAGCGATGCGCCGACCCTGGACATCATAAATCGTCATGGTAACCCGACTTTGGCGGGGCAGGTAGTATCGGATGACGGTGCTGCCGTTGAAGGGGTTGGGATAATTTTGTTGCAGGACGAAGGTCCGGGGTGACGGCATGGTTTGGGGATCGGGAATGCGGGTTACGGGAACGGAGGCGGTTGGTCCGCCGACGCCATAAATGCCGGTGCCCGATATCGAGAAGGCGACCACCGTGGAGTCGTATCCGGGCAATGGGGGGAGTGCCTCCCATCGGCCGGTGGTTTCGTCATAACGGTAGGGACGAAAGGTGTCCGGGAGCATGGAGGAATCCGGATCAATGGTGGCCAATTGGACGATAAAAGCGGCCGGATGATTGAAGGCAAGCGGTTGGATGCTGCTGTCGGGCAGCGAAATGTGCCCCAGGGCATAAGCGGAGTGAATCACCGTGCTATCCATTTGATTGACCGGATTGGGCGGCGGCAGGGGTAACAGGAAGAGTTGGGCACTGTCCTGAACGCCCGGGGTAAAATCCAGCGCTGCGGCGGGCAGCTGAACCCCGTTGCCGTCCAACCAGGTCAAAGCAGTGTCGGAAGTATCCGTCACGATCGCATCGGCGATGTAATCGGGAACGATAATGGCATTGGCACAAATCACTCCCAGGGCTACGAAATCTACGGTCTGGGCATCCACAATGTTTTCCACTTCCATGATGCCCGGGGTGATGATGGGTTGGCCGGGGGCAATATCGGCCAGCATTGCTTCGGGAAACCAATACGCCGACAGCGGGTACTGTTGGGTGACTTGAAAGAGGGAATCGGCGGGACGTTCATGAAAACCCCGCACTCGAAAACGAAATGCATATATTTTAAACATCCGGGTCTCGCCATCCATAAAGTGCAGCGGGGTCAGCAACTCGGTTTGTAGATTATCCCCTAGCAAGGTGAAGGAACTTGTTCCCAGGCTCAGGCTGTTGTTGACATTCAGAATGGGGTCCAGAAGCTGCTGAGTGATAAAATCATTGACCTGGTTTTCTAATTCGGATTTGAATTTGTTCATTAATTGGTCCTGATAATAGCGGCGGACCCCTTTTTCCAGGACATCGGTAACGGTTCCCTGAGCGGTAATGGGGAAGTTGGGATCGAAACTGGTGCCTGGTACATCTTGGATAAAGCCGGCGATGGCGTGGGCCACATTGGCGAATTTTTGACGAAAGTCCTGATAGGCCTGTTGAAGTTCCTCTTCCGAGGCCGAAGAGCTGCCGGCCAACTCCAGCAGGCGAATCCGGGCCTGCCGGGCTTCGACGGCTCGATCGGCCAAATCCCGCATGCTTCCCAGGGCTTTCAGGGGATTGAGATCGGCCAGAATATCTTCCAAGGTCTTCCCGAAAATCAACTTCGAAATACTGGCGTCCAGGGGACTGTAGGCGATCCCTTCCAGCAGAATACTGGTTGAAGCCAGGGGTTCTTTGTAGCCCCCTCCCCAGGGATCTTTAACGGTTTTGCTCACATACAGGGTGACCGTTTTCTGGGTGTTCAGACTACGGGTGGGCGAAATGTAGGGAACCGTCACCCGACCCGGCTGCATGACGTAGCTTTTTAAATAGACATTGTTGGTTTCCACACCGAAAATGAAACCTTCGTTGACCGAAAACAGCAGTGTCGCCCCTCTGGGTACCGGCCGTCCCTGGGTATCGTACGCTTTCACCCGCGCCCGGGAGAAGATTTTGCCCGGTCCCAGGTACGAAGGCTCGAACTGGGCCGAAACGTCATAGGCGCTGGTTAGAATCGGTGCCTCCGAATCGCTGGTCTGAACCAGTTCGATTTTGAGGTATTCCGGCTGTTGAAAAGCCGGTTGCAGATAGGGATCGTTGTAATCCCCCCAGTGAGGCTTTTCGGCGCGCAAAGCCGCATAGGGGGGATCCACGGTTAACTGCACCGTCCCGTTCGCCCCGGTCCGCACGACCGCCCAATAGTTCTGATCCCCGCATTCGTTGGTGTGGTATTCAACGGGATATGGGGTGGATTGCTGGATGCGACCGTATACAAAAGGATCGCAGCCTACGCTGACGTCCCGGGTACTGATCGCGTTCTCCAGGGCCAGGGGAGTACCATTGGGAACCGGGCGTTCCAGATCGCTGAACAGCTCTACGGTGATCCGTGCCCGTTCCGAAAGGCTCTCGTTGGTGAATAGGTAACGGGTACCAAAAAGACTACCGACGGTTCGAAACCGAACGAGGGAGGGACCCACCAGCACCGGAAGGTGACCCGAGGAGAGCTCAAGCTCCCAAGAGAGTTGCCAATCATCCTTAGCAAGGTGAGCCGTGTGGACGCTCATTGATATCGTCCGGGCGTTTTCCCAGTCGGCAAAGGCCGCTTCTTTGGACGGGAAACGATCTTTATTGAGTTCGTACCAGATGTGCCAGGGTCTGTAGCTATTGTCCAATCCAACAATGGCGTTTCCGGTGTTAGGAGGCACATAGGTGAACTCGATTTCGCCGTTGTCATCGGTATGAAAGAAATAATGACGTTCTTCCGGAAAGCCGACCGAAGACGGTATGGTGTCCCGATGAACGATTTCCGGGCCTTCCAGAGTGCCCCAGATATTTGGTCGATAAATACTGAGGCCCACCAATACCCCGGGCGGGACCACGCGGTGGGCGGCATCGTAAAATTTGGCTTGGATGCGGGTCGAATCTATCCGGGCGGCGTCATAAGCTTCGAAAACATAATGATCGCCATAGCGGCCATACACGGTGATGTCGTACCGGCTGACACTGACCAGAAAGAAGGGTACCGTGCTATTGGCGGTGTCGATTAAATCTGAACCGCTCCGGCCGGCGGTGGTAGGATCGGTGGGATCCGAAAACCTCACCGCGAAGGCCTGGAGGTAAACCGTGGCACTATCTCCCGGAGGCACGGTTTTGCGTCCCGCGTATTGCGCGGTAACCTTTCCCTGGGCGTCGGTCCAGAAATAATAATCGTTTCTGTAGCTGGGATCGTAATCCACTTTAAACTGTCGGGCGCTGTAGAGGGTATCGGGCAGATATCCCGATGCAAGAAAAGTGCTGATGGCGATGGGAGTGTTTTCAGGTACCGGATTCCCGCTCGAGTCGAATACTGAAATGATCACCTCTGAGGTATAGTTTTCCAGATTCGCATGAGAAAAAACAGGAAGGGGACGAATTTGTACGATGACCCGGCTGGGCGTTGCGGCATGTAAAAAAGCGATCAGGAAGCAAGAAACAGTGAAAAAAGAAGCATATCTTCTCATATGACCTCCAGAATATTTTATAATCTTCATTATTTTCGCTTTGAAATATAAGAACTTTATCCCAAATAAGGGGCTTTTTCGTTGCTGGATCTAACCCGGGGTGGGTTTGCCGGTGCTCTTTTTCGGAGGGTTTTTCGATGGATTGCTTCAGGGGGTAAGAGGGCCTGTTTTATGAACGCTTTTCCAGACAAAAGGGTCTGTTCAGGGTGAAAG
>WFTQ01000039.1 GCA_015485355.1 bacterium
ATCGGTCTTTGGCTTGCTCCCCCACCGGGCCATCCGGAACACCGTTTGCCCTTTCCCAGGCATCCTTCCGCCATGGGAGTTGCGGGAAGGCCGGAAATGGGTCCTGCGGCGCGATCCGAACGGGATATTCGGACCGGGCGATCCACCTTCCGGAGTATCTCCGGGAACCCTGTTCAAGCCGGTTGGGTCGGGGGAGAGAAAAAACGGCTCTCCGAAGCCGTCCTTCGGAGAGCCACTGGAAGGGGCATTAATACTCATCCAGTTCCGGCGGCGCCGCCGGGGCCTTCTTTTTTTCGGGTTTTTCCACCAGCACCGCTTCCGTCATCAACATCAGTGCGGCGGCACTTACCGCATTTTCCAGGGCGGTGCGGACTACTTTTGTGGGGTCGATGATTCCGGCCTGGAACATATCCGTATAGCGTTCCTTTTCGGCGTCAAAGCCCTCGTTATCGTGGCGTTCTCGTACTTTTTCCACCACCACGCTACCGTCCCAGCCGGCATTATTGGCGATCTGGCGCAGGGGTTCTTCCAGAGCCCGCTTGAGGATATCGGCACCGATTTTTTCGTCGCCCTGAAGATTCATGGCTTGGAGGGCCTGCTGGCCCCGCAGTAAGGCCACACCGCCGCCCGGGACAATCCCCTCTTCCACGGCGGCCCGGGTGGCATTCAGGGCGTCTTCGGCACGCGCTTTCCGCTCCTTCATCTCCACCTCCGTGGCCGCTCCAATTTTGACCACCGCCACGCCGCCGGCGAGTTTCGCCAGCCGTTCTTCCAGCTTTTCCCGGTCATAGTCGGATGTGGTCTCTTCGATCTGCTTGCGAATCGAAGCCACCCGAGCTTCGATCTCTTTGGGATCCCCCATCCCCCCAACGATCGTGGTATTCTCCTTATCCACAACAACCTTTTGGGCGCGACCCAGGTCGTTGAGGTCCACATGCTCCAGCTTAATTCCGAGGTCTTCGCTGATGAAACGTCCGCCTGTGAGGACAGCAATGTCCTGCATCATGGCCTTCCGGCGATCCCCGAAGGCCGGTGCCTTGACGGCGACGCCCTTTAGAACGCCCTTCAATTTATTAACCACCAGGGTGGCCAGGGCCTCGCCCTCTACATCCTCTGCAATGATGACCAACGGTTTGCCCGACTGGGCCACCTTTTCCAGAAGGGGAAGCAATTCCCGGACATTGGAGATCTTCTTTTCATGGATGAGAATGTAGGGGTCTTCCAATTCGACTTCCATGGTATCGGGATTGGTAATGAAATACGGAGAAATGTAGCCTCGATCAAATTGCATCCCCTCGACCACTTCAATCTGGTCTTCGATGGATTTGGCTTCTTCGATGGTAATGACGCCGTTTTCGCCCGCCTTTTCCATGGCCTCGGCAATAAGTTTGCCGATCTGTTCATCATTGTTCGCCGAAATGGCGGCAACCTGCTGGATTTCATCGTTGCCCTTCAGCGGTCGGCTCCGTTTCTTGAGATCGTCGATCACCTTTGCCGCCGCTCTTTCGATTCCCCGCTTCAAATCCAGTGGGTTGGCGCCCGCCTCCACCATGCGCAATCCGTTGCGGAACAACGATTGGGCCAACACCGTTGCCGTGGTGGTTCCATCCCCGGCCACGTCGTTGGTCTTGGTCGCCACTTCTTTCAACATCTGAACCGCCACGTTCTGAAACTTGTCTTCCACTTCAATTTCTTTAGCCACGGTTACCCCGTCTTTGGTCACCACCGGCGGTCCGAACTTTTTGTCCAGCACCACGTTCCGACCCCGCGGCCCCAGGGTCACCTTCACCGTGTTGCCCAAAATGTCTACACCCTGCAACAATTTTTCCCGCGCTTCCAGATTATAGATGATCTCCTTTGCCATCGCTACCTCCTCCTTTTTTTTACAGAATGGCCAGGATATCATCCTCTTCCATAATCAAATACTTTTCGCCGTGGATCTCCACTTCTTCCCCGGCGTATTTGCCGAACAGCACTTTATCCCCCACCATGACTTCCGGAGGGACCCGTTTCCCGTTCTTGAGCACCCGACCCTTGCCCACGGCGATCACTTCGCCACGCTGGGGCTTGTCCTTGGCGGTATCGGGGATAATAATACCACCCGGCGTTTTCTCGTCTTCTTCCAGACGCCGGACAATGACATGGCTACCCAGGGGTCTTAACTTCATGGCTCCTCCTCCTGTTTTTTGAACCGAATTGGGCTCACCCTTTATCCGGCATAAACATTCACTGCCGTAAAACGGAAAAGTTTCCCATCTCCAAAAATGAAACTCCTTGAAGGTCGTCCGGTTCGGCGGTCAAATTCAGCGGTAAATACCGAACCGGAGCGATGTAGACCGGCAACTTCAGGGGATAACAGCTCAGGTGATAGCGACCCCGCGGAAGCACCCATTGCACCTGCAGGGTGTCGTGACCACCCGGAACAAAAGTAACCCGACGCACAAAGTGTTTCAGGTAGACCAGCTCCTTCCGATCATTCCACAGGGAGACATCCAGCCGATAGCGCAATAATCGTCCCGCTTCCAGAACTCCCGGCAGGGGTGTTTCCGGAAAAGGTACCAGGATGCTGAGACCCACTTGCATCGAATCGCTTCCCAAGGGTCGTAGCAGAAAGCATTGGACCTCGATTTGGGGCTCCGGTTGTGCCCGAACCCCACCTCCCAGCAGCAAAAGCGAGAGGGCGATTTTCCAGAACCTGCTTCCGATCCTCATGGAGAACTCCTCCTCAAGGACTCGCCGGTTCTTTTCGTCTCCCGAAAGGATCATGGCTCCCGGGGACGTCCCGCCGGGAGCATCGCCACGTTTACTCTTCCGGCAAGGTAAAGGCAATAAACAATCGCTGATCGCCCCGCTGGACGTATAGAGCAATTGGGTCCCCGGGCTTCAATTCCGAAATAATTTCGTTAAATTGGCGCACATTTTCCACCGCTTTGCGATTGACTTTCAGGATCACATCGCCGACATCCAGACCACTTCGTGCGGCCGCACCGCCCCGTCGGACCCGAACCACCACCACCCCACGGACGTCCCGATTCAATCCCAGGCGACGGCGCAATTCCGGGGTAATATTTTCTACACTGAAGCCGAGCCGTTGCACCGCTTGCTTTTCCCGAGCGACCGGCTGTGGTTCTTCGGGCAACTCACCCAGCGTCACTTGGACCCGTTTCTTTCGGCCGTCCCGAAGAATGGTCAGGGTCACATCGGTACCCGGTTCGGTAGAAGCCACCCGGGTGCTCAACTCGAAACGGTTCTTGATTTTTTTGCCGTTATATTCCAGGATGATGTCTTCTTCCTTCAGTCCGGCTTTATCGGCGGGGCTATCTTCCACCACCTGACTGACGATGGCGCCTTCGGGTTTATCCAGACCGTAAACTTTGGCCATATCCGGCGTCACATCGCCGATGTAAACCCCCAACCAGCCCCGGACCACACGGCCTTTCTTCAGAATGTCTTCCATTACCTTGCGAGCCAGATTCACCGGAATTGCAAACCCGATGCCCATGTAACCGCCGGAACGGGTAATGATGGCCGTATTGATGCCGATGAGTTCACCATTCAGATTGACCAGTGGGCCGCCGCTGTTGCCCGGATTAATGGCGGCATCCGTTTGAATATAATCTTGATAAGTGGCCAATCCGGTAAACCCACTGCGCCCCTTGCCACTGATGATGCCGGCGGTAACGGTGTGTTCCAGATTGGGATCCAACGGCGATCCAATGGCCAACACCCACTGGCCGACCCGAATCTTATCGGAATCGCCGAATCGGATGGCCTTGAGGTCATCGACATCGATTTTCAATACCGCCAGATCGGTGCGCTGATCTTTCCCTTTGATTTCCGCCTTGAATTCCCGGCCGTCTACCAGGCGGACGTTGATATCCTGGGCGTCCTTAATCACGTGATAATTGGTGAGGATTATCCCGTTGGAGCGCACAATCACCCCCGAGCCCAGGCCTTCTCGAATGATGTCGCCCTCGGGTTCGGGCATCTGAAAAAACCGTTTGAAGAAATCATCTCCAAAAAAGTCATCGAAAGGGAAACCAAAGGGGGAAACCCGGCGGCCTTTCACCACCGTACGGGTGAAGATGGTCACCACCGAGGGATTGACCTGTTCGGCCACACTGGCAAAGGCGTTGCTTAAGGCATCCAGGACCTCCGTGGATTGGGCGGCGGGTTCCGCCGGGGCGTTCGGGGAAGCCGTTTCGTCTATGGGGAGGGGGCCGGTATCGGCCTGGGTTTGCCGGGTCATATCCAGCCCCGATGCCAAGATTAAACCGATGATGATTCCCAATCCCAGCAATAAGATGCCAAAACCTGTCCATTGTCTTCGATTCATTGTTTAGTCCTCCTTTATCCATCGTCTGATAAGTTGCTACGGCCGACAGCGGGCATCAGTTTCCGCTTAAAACAAATCCTTGTTCCTGTAGCTCTATCCGTCCCCGCCTGCTCCACCGGAAACACGGGTGGGAGATGTTAATCGGCCGGTTCGGTTGCCTCAATCGTTTCGGCCTTTTCCATGGGTTCGAAACAGATGTCACCGTCCCGGTAATCCACCCGCACGATCTGGTTGCGATGGAATTTTCCGGCCAGCAGTTCATAGGCCAGTTTATCCACCACCGCCCTTTGGATGACTCGCTTCAGGGGACGGGCCCCGAATGCGGGATCATACCCCACCGTGGCCAGGTGCTCCCGGGCGGATTCGGTGAGTTCGATCTCCAGGCCCTGTTCCGCCAGCTGGCGCCGAATGCGCTCCACCTGTAAGTCGACAATCTTTTGGATATGCTCTCTGGTCAGGCTATGGAAAACGATGACTTCGTCCACTCGATTGAGAAATTCCGGCCGCAATTGTTGCCGCAACAGCGCCAGTACCTCTTCTTGAATTTCCTGGAAAAGTGCTTCCCGATTATGCTCCGTCATGCGCATGGATTTTTCCAGTATCAAGGGGGCGCCGATGTTCGAAGTCATAATGATGATGGTGTTGGTGAAATTGACCGTTCGTCCTTTGTTATCCGTCAGCCGTCCATCGTCCAGAACCTGTAATAAGATGTTGAAGACTTCGGGATGGGCCTTTTCGATTTCGTCCAACAAAATCACGGAATACGGTTTTCGGCGCACCGCTTCGGTGAGCTGCCCTCCTTCCTCGTAGCCCACATAACCGGGCGGGGCACCGATCAATCGGCTGACCGAATGGCGTTCCATGTATTCGGACATATCGATACGAATCATGGCATTTTCGTCATCGAACAGAAATTCCGCCAGTGCGCGGGCGAGTTCGGTTTTACCCACTCCCGTGGGTCCCAAGAAGATGAAAGAACCGATGGGACGGTTCTTGTCGGCCAGTCCGGCCCGCGATCGCCGAATGGCATTGGCCACCGCGCGGATCGCTTCTTCCTGTCCGATAACCCGTCGGGAGAGCCGTTCCTCGATTTTTAATAATTTCTCCCGTTCGCTTTCCAGCATGCGGGAAACCGGAATGCCCGTCCAGCGACTCACAATTTCGGCGATGTCTTCTTCATCCACCTCTTCTTTGAGCATCTTGCGATCTTTCTGAATTTCCTGAAGCTGGCGGGTAAGCTGGTCCACCTTCTTTTGCAATTCCGGAATGCGCCCGTACTTAATTTCCGCCACCCGATTCAAGTCGCCCCCTCGTTCGGCCTTCTCCATTTCCACCCGCATCCGGTCGATTTGGGCCTTGGTTTCCCGGATGTGCTGGATGGTTTGCTTTTCCAGCATCCAGTGGGCCTTCAACTTATTGCGTTCTTCCAAGCAATCCGCCAGTTCTTTTTCGAGTTTTTTCAGCCGTTCCCGGGCGGCGGCATCCTTTTCCTTCTTCAAGGCCACCTGCTCAATTTCCAGTTGTTTGATGCGCCGCTCGATCTCATCCAGCTCCTCGGGCATGGAATCGATCTCAATGCGCAACCGGGAGGCGGCCTCGTCGATGAGATCGATGGCCTTATCCGGCAGGTAGCGATCGGTGATATAGCGATGCGACAATGTGGCGGCCGCAATGATGGCCGCATCGGTGATCTTTACCCCGTGGTGAACCTCATATTTTTCTTTCAATCCCCGCAGAATAGAAATCGTATCCTCCACAGTGGGTTCTTCCACCAGGATGGGTTGAAACCGGCGTTCCAGTGCGGGATCTTTTTCGATGTGTTTGCGATATTCGTCCACCGTGGTGGCGCCGATACAGCGCAACTCCCCCCGGGCCAGCGCCGGTTTGAGCATGTTGGAAGCATCCATGGCCCCTTCGGCCGCACCGGCCCCCACCAGGGTATGAATTTCATCAATAAACGTGATGATTTGACCTTCGGATTCCTGAATTTCTTTCAAAACCGCCTTCAAGCGTTCTTCGAACTCGCCACGGAATTTGGCCCCCGCCACCAGGGCTCCCATATCCAGGGCCACAATGCGCTTGTCTTTCAGAGAATCCGGCACATCGCCGTTAACGATCCGCTGGGCAATCCCCTCCACAATGGCGGTCTTACCCACACCCGGATCACCAATGAGCACCGGATTGTTCTTCGTTCGACGAGACAACACCTGCAACACCCGACGAATCTCTTCGTCTCGACCGATAACGGGATCCAGCTTGCCCTGGCGGGCCAGGGCGGTCAAATCGCGGGTATACCGCTCCAGCGCCATGTATTTCCCTTCGGGATTCTGATCCGTCACCCGCTGGTTGCCCCGCACTTCCTGCAGCGCCCTCAAGGTTAAATCCCGGTGAATTCCGAAGCTGCTGAGAATCCGATACACTTCCGTTCCCTTGGCTTCCAGCATGGCCAGAAACAGATGCTCTGTGGAAACATAGTCATCCTTTAGATTCCTGGCCTCCTGCAACGCCCGATTGATAAGCTGATTCAGTTGCGGTGAGGCATAGACCTGTCCTGCAGCACCATGCACGCGGGGGAATTTATTGATGGCAAGGTCCAACTGAGCCCGCACCGCACCCGGATCCACCCCCATCTTTTTCAACAACACGGGCACAATCCCCTGGTCATCCTCCAGCAGAGCCTTCAATACATGCTCCGGTTCCAGGTGCTGTTGATTGAAACGGATAACCGATTGTTGGGCGTTAGCCAACGCTTCCTGGGCTTTTATGGTGAATTGATCCAGGTTCATTGGATGTCAACCTCCTTTCGTTCGATTGTACTTTTTGCAACCATTCATTATACAATTTCTGTGCCACAATATCTAATCCTATCTAACCCATTGATATTTCATGAATAACCCTCCCTTTTCCGCTGTTGAAAATTCCGGCATTCTGTCAAATCAGTATGCCATTCAGGCGTACCGGAAAAAACCGCGGCCTTCCCCCCGATTTTCGTCCGAACCGCACCATAGCCCCCCGGTTTTCTCGAATGAGGGGACTCCGGGATGACGGCCGCCGCCACCGTCACCGATCCCGATCATCCTTCAAACGGGAAGTTTGCCGGAATTCCCGGTCTCGACAGTCTTTCCGCCTATCCCGGCCGGGCAGTGGAGGGCGTGTTCGAGTGCCGACCAAAAGGGCCGCGGTACCGGCGGATTCCGGCGATCACATCGGATGGTCTACTCCAGCCCTCCCGGGAAATCCAGGGAAAGGCGTGTGGTGAATGCCAGTTCCGCTTCCCCCGGCGGGGCTTTCGGTCGACGACCCGCGAAAATTCGGGGGAAGCGTGGAAAAACACCCGTCTCTACGTTCTGCGCCTACACAATGCCGTTACCCGTCCCATCCCGAAGTCAGCCATGGATTCGTTTCTGATCACGATCCTTTACACCACCGTACCGAAGCGGCGCATTTTAGAAGGGGATTTTCTTGTAGCGATTCCCCGGCCGTTCACCGTGAATGCTCGACCGCGCCTCCCATTGGGTTGGGGGATTACTTCTTCGTTTCCGGGATACGGGTTGTATGAATATGGAGAATTTTCCATCCCTCGGGATGTTTCTGGAGGACAATGGTGGCCAGTCCCTTGCCAGAGATCCGACGATCCTTCAAGGCAATGGCCAGGCGGTATTTCAGGGTGGCAAAGGCCATTCGATCGGCCGCCCGAACATTGATATCTTCATATCGATATTCAATGGATTGAAAAGCTTTCAATTCAGGGGCCAGATGATGGTCACGGTAGTCCAACCAGCCCAAGTTGACATGGCCGTTCTCAAACACTGAAAAATCCCGGCTGGTTACCACAAATTGTTCCACCCGGGTGATATCCATACTCTCGATGGCAGCGGCATATGCTTTCAGCGTCTGCTTTACCGCCGTCTCCGGGGACTCGGCGTAAACGGCGCTACTTAAAAACAGAACCCCCCAAACCCACAGTCCTGACCCTTTATCGAAAAACGACTTCATCGGCACCTCCTGATTTGAGTGTACGATTTCCAGTCCTGCAACTTACAACGCATTTATCCGATTTCCAATGGTCAATTTCCGTACCCAGAACCGCTGTTCCCCTGCGGTTGAAGTTCCCGATCCCGCAAAACAAGCTTCACGGCGTTGGTAAGTCCGGCTTTCCATTGTTGACCCCTTGCCGAAAACGTATCCCAGTGTCTTCAGAACCTGGATGTATCCGATAAACAGGGGGGATAAATCCATGCAATGGTATCTGATGGGGCGATTGCTCTGGTCTTTGGCTTCCGGGTGTTCCCCACGGGTGCAATATGTGGAAGTGGATCAACCCGGTGCGGCCGTCACTCAACCACCCTCATCCATACCGGTTTATTTTCCCGGCGCTCTCTCGGAAACGGCATACCGGGTGATCAGTCGTCTATATGTAGGCGAAGTCCTGGACTTGCTGAACCTCTGGCGGCTTAGCGATTCTGACATTATTCGACGGCTGCGCGAAAAAGCCCGAAAACATGGTACCCAAGCCATCATCATCGGGAAAGTGGAAGCCGCGGCGAACCCGCCGCCTTCCCTCGGTACCGATTTCCGACCGCAATGGATGAGCCATAAACCGGCCGTCGCCAGAAAAATGTGTCTCACTCCCCTCTGAAAAGCGGGGCCTTTCCGACCAACACCCCCACCGAAAACGCCTCCCGCCACAAGCGGGACAGGCGAAACCGCTGTCCTGACACCGATCCACCCGACGAAACACCGCCTCTCAACGGCTGATGGGGCTTGCGATGAAAGTACCGTTTTCGGGGGAATTAATG
>WFTQ01000040.1 GCA_015485355.1 bacterium
CGGCCCGGTAGAAATACCCCATGGGATGCCCGGGATAACGGTCTATTAACCTGGAGAATGCCGCCAGGGCCTCCCTATAGCGCTCATGATGCACCAGCTCCAACGCCCGCCGAACGAGCGGATAGAACGATGTGTCTTTCTGGTTCTTTAAACGAACCCTCGACGTGACAGACGGGATCAGTGCTGGGTCGGTTAAACGCGGGCGGTAAATTGGCATTTGCGTGGGTTTCCAAACGGGAAAAAGCGGGGTCTGAATCTTAAGCCGCATATTCGGCTTACACGACGACCAGAGAATTGTGAATATCAACCACAAAAAAACCCATCTAATCCATAGTTTCTTCATGGTACTTACCGGTTCACGCAATTTCCTCCGCAAACAGCCCCTACCCACACCCGCTCCCCCCTTCAGCGGCTTTCGTCTGTGAAAACGGATAACCAAATGCGGCTGAAGTTTCGACCCTTCCTATTAAAAAAAGGGGATTGTCCCTCTGCGCATAAGGGAGGGATGAAGGGTGAAATAAATCTATACCGAGGATAACGGTGGTCTGGGAGAAGATGTGCTTCATGGCCCGCCTTCCCAAATTCTCAACGCATTGATTCTTTGCGCGGCAACCTCGCCCGGAGGGATATCCCTGCATTCGGGCGAGTCACCCACCGCACCCCAACCGCATTAGATCGTTTTCCAAAAGTGTGCCAGACAATCCAGCGCGGGCCTTAGGGATGATAATTTGTTGTTTTTAGAGAAAATAACGCGGCAGGCGATAGACCCATCAATATAGAAATCCACCCGATCTCGTCAAATTTGTCGAATTTTACCGGGAGTGACTCGACAGGGGTTGCCGCTGCGTGGATCGACTTTCTCTGGCGGCGATGCCTCCACAAGAATTCGGGGGGGCGTTGGCGTACCGTCCCCGCCGGGAGAAATGGCTTACTTGCCATCTTGGTGCTTGTCAGATCGATTGGGGGGATACGCTTCCTCAACCCAGCGCTTCACTGCATCCGCGGCTCTACCCGGAATGATGGAAGAGGCGGCTCCCGACACCTCACCCAATCGTTTCAACCGTCGTTGCGCCTCCTGCAGCAACGGCAGATCGGTATCGGCCGCCTGCCATATTCGCAAGAATTTTTGATAGTACTCCCGGGCACGATCCTGCTCTCCCCGGGCTTCATGAATGCGCCCCAGCCAGTAAATGCTTCTGGGATAAAAGACCGCTCGAAAGCCGCCGCTATGGTCCTGAAGCGATTGCAGTTGCCGTAAGCTTTTTTCCGCTGCGGCCAGTCGCCCCTGTTGAAACCGGCAGCGCGCCGTTTGGAATAGCGTGAGGATGCGCACGTATTCAGGAATCTCTGCGTTCAGTTTTTCCAGTTCAGACCGGGCTTGACCACACTTTCCCCTGAACGCGTGCAAAAGCGGATCCAACCAGAACAGCTGATGTTCCCGAATGACCCTTTCCGCCGCGGGGTAATCCCGGCGGTACAATGCCAGTACGGCCCAGCCCAGCCAGTAGGCGTAAGAATCAATGCCAGGTTGCCACCTTTCCGTTGATTGTGCCGTTTTCCAGCCGGCGGCGACATCTCCCCATCCCCAGGTCTTCAGCAATGCTTTGTACAGCTGCAGAATAGCCGCTGCGGTGCTGTCCTGCTCCCGCCGGTGATAGGCGATAAGCCAATCACAATGGCGTTCCGCCTCTCGATACCTGCCCAGGTAGGGATAAAAGAAGGTCAATCCCCAATGAGCCCAGAATCGGGCCTCCGGACTGTTGCGTTTCAGCAGCTGCAGCAGTTGTTCTTCCGCCGGCCCAAAGCGTTCCTGCAGCGCATACAGAGCGGTAAGGGAAAGGTCGATGTTGGGATTCTCGGGGTAGATAGCACGGGCTTTCAACAAGGCACGAATTCCGCCGTTTAGGTCTCCGGATTTCTGGTAAATTTCCGCCAGCAGGAAATAGGCACTTTCCGACTCGGTGACCCGCAGAAAGCGGCGGGCAAATTCCATGGCCCGATCGTATTGCTGTGCATCCCGGTAGAGCCGGGCTAAGTGTTCCAGTGCCCGACCATGAGTGGGATCCTGCCGCACCACCCGCCGAAGATACGCTTCCGCCTTCTCCGGTTGACGGGTGTGCAGGTAGTAATCCCCGATATTGAACAGCATTTCTTTGTCGTCGGGATAGATTTTTTCCATTTCCTGGAGGATTTTGAAATACGCCTGCAGGCCGTTCTGAATGCGGGCATATTCGGCACGCACTAAAAATCGTTCTTTTCGAGGAATGCGCTGGAGCAGCGCCATGGCCTTCTGTAGCGGCGCTTTGGCCAGATGCTCCTCTCCCATCTGCCAGGACCGCGTGTAAGCCAGCCGATAATACGCCAGCCCGAAAGTGGAATCCAGTGCAAGGGCCTTGCGGAATTCCCGCTCCGCTGCGGCGATTTTCAAACGATTCAGCAGCTGCTCCCCCTGGAAATAATGCCGATAGGCCTGTAGACTGGTGCTGGTAACCTGTGCCACCGGCGGTTGTCCTGGGTTTAATTCATCCAGATTTTCCTGGAATTCCCGGCGGGACTTTTGGGCCAGGCGATCGATGGCAGAAGGAATGCCTTCCACTCCAGTGCTTCTCTCTTGCAGGGTAAAGATGGGTTGGTTGTCATCCACACGGATGAAGGTCAGGGTAATAACGAACTGATCCTCCCGCCGGATCACAGACGACCGCACCAGCAGGGGAATGCCTGCAAAGCGGCAAATCCGGGCGGCCGTTCCGGCATCGATCCGCTCTAAGGTATCGTTTCCCATCTGTTTCAGAAGATCGAATAGTTGTGTTCTGGGTAAAACCCGCAGGCGAGGGGAGGGTTCCAGTGCGGCAATGAACAAACCGGAAAGGCTGTTGAGTTCCGCTTCCCCGGTGGAATTGCTGATATCGGCAACCACCACAGGGATAGGTTTCCTTGCACGTGCCAAGGAGGGGTGAAGAAAAAAATAGGTGACCCCTGCCGCCGATAGAATCAGGGTGAATGTTGCCGTCCAGATCAACAGGCGGTTCTTGCGCCGCCTGTTGGAAGTGAGGTGCCGTGCGACATCCTGCAAATCTTCGATGAACTCTTCAACCCGTTGGTAGCGGTTTTCCACCGGTTTTTGCAAACATTGGTGAATGATTTTCGCCAGATGAGGCGGTCCGGGCGGGCTGAGTGGGAGTTCGTCCATCAGGATGGCATACATGGTTTCATGCTCATTTTTTCCCTGAAAGGGGAGTTTTCCGGTAAGCATTTCCAGGAACACCACGCCCAGCGACCAGAGGTCGGAACGCGCATCCACCCTCTCCCGACGAATCTGCTCCGGAGACATGTAAGCCGGCGTGCCGATCGATTTGCCCTCCGGGGTGAACGCTGTTTTGCCATCCCCCTGCGCCAGACCAAAATCCAGAATCTTGACCTGACCTTGCGGCGTAATCATTATGTTGGCGCTTTTAATGTCCCGGTGCACAATGCCCTTCTTATGGGCTTCCTGCAGCCCCTGTGCGATTTGAAGCGCAATGGCGACGGCCTCCTCCACCGGCAGGGGGCCGTGGGCAATTCTTTCTTTCAGATTCTCACCTTCTATGTACTGGAAGGCAATGAAAATGTGACCGTTGACTTCTTCAATTTCGTAAACGGTACAGATGTTGGGGTGATCCAGGGCCGCCGCCGATTGCGCTTCTCGAATAAAACGCAGTCTTTCGGAGGCGCTCTGCAACAGGTCCGGATTCAGAAATTTCAGGGCCACCGTCCGTTTCAGGCGGGTGTCCTCGGCCTTGTACACCACCCCCATTCCGCCCTGTCCGATGCATTCCCGAATTTTATAGTGAGAAATGGTCTTTCCGAGCATGGGAAGGAGATTGGTTTATTTCGACAAAGAATGCAAAATCCACCCCTCAACTCAGCCAAACGGATGGTTCCGTTTAATCCCTGCTGATACCGAATTTTTGCATTTTATAACGTACCATGCGTTCGGAAATGCCCAGCTCCCGGGCAGCAGAGGATTGGTTCCATCGACTTTTTTCCAGGGCTTCCCGCAAAAGGGCTTTTTCGAAGGCCTCGGTCATGGTTTTCAGGGTGCGTTTACCGGAATCGGGTGGTCGGGCATCGCTGGCGGAAGTGCGAACGGAGGGCAAATGGGCGGGAAGGAGTTCCGGTTCCAGATATTCGGTATCCGACGGCGCCAACACAATCATGCGTTCAATAACGTTTTCCAGTTCCCTGACGTTGCCCGGCCAGTGGTAGTTTTCCAGACCGGCCAGGGTTTCCGGGCGAAAACCAGCGATGGGTTTACCATATTGTTGGGCCATTTTTTCCAGAAAGTGGTGCGCCAGGATCACCAGATCGTCGCCGCGTTCCCGCAAAGGCGGCAGGTGAATGGAGACCACATTCAGGCGGTAGAACAGATCCCGCCGGAACCGGCCGGCTTCCACCCGCGATCGCAAATCATCGCTGGCGGCAGCAATGATGCGAATATCGATTTGTTTCACCCGGTTGGAGCCCAGGGGCCGGATTTCGCAGGTCTCGATGGCGCGCAGCAGTTTGCCCTGGACCTCCAGCGGCATGTTCACAATTTCGTCCAGAAAAATGGTGCCGCCGTTGGCTGCTTCCAGCAACCCTTTTCTGTCCTGGTGGGCACCGGTGAAAGCCCCCTTCACATAGCCGAAAAGTTCGCTTTCCAGCAAATTGGCGGGCAGCGCACCACAGTCCAGTGCGACGAAGGGTCCATCCTTACGGGGACCATTGTAATGCAATACCCGGGCGATCAATTCCTTGCCCGTACCCGTTTCCCCCTCCAACAGTACCCGGGTGTCCGTGGGAAGAATCCGTTCCAATAAGGTAAAAACCGCCTGCATTTTTTCACTGCGCCCGATGATGCCGTGGAAGGCGTAGCGTTCTTCCACTTCCCGCCGTAAACGCGCGCTTTCCCGGAATAGTTCCTCGTGCAGTCGGGCATTGGCAATGAACTGGGCGCACTGGGAAGCCAGGATGTGCATCAGGTGCTGTTCCCATTCGCTGAAAGGCGCTCGCTTTTCTCGTCGAATAAGATGAATGACCCCGGTGATTTCCCTCCGAATGGTCAGGGGAACGGCCAGAACCGAAGAAATGGTCCGGTATTTTTCCGGGACGTGCCTCTGGCCGAAAGTCCGGAGCAAATTGTCGGTTAGCAGCGGTTTACGATGGCGGGTTATCCAGCCCGCCAGCAGGGTGTTCAGATAGTGATCCAGCAGAATTGAGGAGGGAAGTCCTTCCCGGATCAGAGTCTTGGCCGTATTCTCACCAGTGGGGTCGAAAAGCAAAATGGCCCCTTCATCGGCCCGGCAAAGGGATACCGCACCTTTGACCACCCGATCCAGGATGGTCTTCACATCCAGCGTGGAACCGATGGTTAACAAAAGGTTACAAAGCCCCTCGTAGCTCTTTATCTGTTGTTTTAAAGATTGAATTCGCTCTGATTGGTTCTTGGAAAGCGATGTGGGCGTGTCGGTAACCATGTTTGCCAATCTACAAAAAATTACACAACTTTTCAAAAATTAATATCATATTAACAAAAAATCAATTTTTTCTTACTCTAACGAAATGAACGGGTTGTATCCAGGTCATCGTGTCTGTATCGCCTGTGGACTGTTGTCTGGTTTTTTCTTGATAAATGGTGCAGCAATACTTCCATTTCCTCAATCGACGGTTCAAGAAACTCTCATTCATCGCCCTTAAGATGGCGTAGCGGTACTTCTCCGTCCCGCCTTCTTTGGGAAACTGTTCCGTGCGTTTCAAACGAGGTTTCATTTCCTTCTGGACCCGCTCCAGGGCATTGTGCGGTACCCCCAAGCCCGAATGAGGAAGGATAATGCCAAAAACGACAGGAAATCGGTTAAAGCGTCCCACCGGTCCAATATCTCCTCCTCGGCGACCCATGCCCGGCGGGAAGCCGTCGTGGCAGACCGCGGCATCCCGTACGACGGTTGAATACTTCTCTGATCTTTCGCGGGGATACCGGGGCCATCAGCGACGCACGAAGCCGTTTGGGAGTCCTCCCCACAGCGCGCCCTCGACGATGCAAACGTGGACTCTTAAACCCGTCATCCCGAATCTTATACCCGCACAAACCTATCAGCGAACGACACGACAGACGCAATCCCAAGCGGAACAGCCATGGCTTGGGTCTCGGGATGATATATCAGATAAATGGAGCGTTCTTTCTGTAGCATTTTTACCAAAATATGCTTAACTTGGTTCAGCATGAAGGCCAAAACTGTGATGCTGTCTTTCATGACTGCAGCCTCCCGTGGTTTGATGACTTTTGTTTGGGTCCACAGGAGGCTGGTTTTATTTAAATTGTTCGGTAAACACCATTCTGGACATACGGTCCAATTTTGCTATTGCATATAAAGACATCCATTTTTACCATTTTTAATTAAATCTTTTAACAAACTTAACAAAAGGGAATGAGCGAATATGGCGCGAAGTACCGGCGATAAAAATCAAGACGGCACGAACGTTAATGCGTAGACCGACTATTGGTGGAAATGTTCGAACCCCACAAAGGAAGAGTCTATGACCCTGTTGCTGTTCCAATGGGCTGTTTACCCAGTCGGAAGAGTTTATGGAAGCGCACGGGGGTATTTCCTGTTAAGAAAAGAAGACCAAACGAATAACAAAGTTCTACGAGTAATTTGGAAAACCACGAAACAGTGGGGGCAATAAAAAAATTAAAAATTTTGTGATGTGGAGAATGACCAGACGATGCCATTACGCATTTTACTTAAACCGGAATTGCTCCGGTGGGCCAGATTGCGTGCCGAACGAACAGTCGATTCCTTAACAAGAACATTTCCCAAATATGAACAGTGGGAAAGCGGAGAAGCCCAACCGACCTTGAAACAACTGGAGCGGCTGGCGAAAACCCTCCATGTGCCGCTGGGTTTTCTTTTTCTGGAAGCGCCGCCGGAGGAGCCGCTGCCCATTCCGGATTTCCGTACCATGCCTCAGGCCAGGATTTCTCGTCCCAGCCCCGAGTTGCTGGAAACCCTTTACATCTGCCAGCAGCGACAGGAGTGGTATCGCAATTACCTGCTTTCCCTGGGGGAGATGCCCCTGCCGTTTGTCGGCTCGGTTACCGTAGCAGATGACGTGAACGCCGTGGCGGCGGACATTCGCGATCGGGTAAAGCTGGATATTCAGGAACGAAGCACCATTCCCACCGGGACACAGGCTCTCAGTCGCTTTATCGATCAGGTGGAAGCCATTGGCGTTCTGGTAATCATGAACGGGGTGGTGGGCGATAATAC
>WFTQ01000041.1 GCA_015485355.1 bacterium
CTTCTCTTCCTCCGCCACCCCCGGGCCCTCCACCCCGGTGTCCTCAACAGCCGGTTCCTCCGTTATGATAATATCGGAATAAACCGTTCGGATCACTTTTTCCTTCAATCGGGCAATCTCTTCCTCACTGATGTGCCACTCCTTATTGGACAGATAAAAAGCCAGCCCAAAAGAAACCACCCAGGTAAAGAGTAAAATTGACCAGAACCGTTTATCCAGCTCTTCCCATATATTCCTTTCAAACTCCTTCGGGAAGCCGGCCAGTTGAAAACCAGCCCCGCGTTGAACACCTTTCCTTGTTTCCATATTGCACCGAGGCTCCTGGTTTATTTTTCTTGATAAGTTAACAGCCTTAATTTATAAAACTCCGTTTGGCCACAGGTGTACAGCACCTTCACCAGCAGATGAAACGGGGTCTCCTGATCTCCCTGAATGATGACCTCGTGATTAAACGGAATGGCATATTTGATTTCGTTTTCTTTCGCTTCATCGGCATACTTTTTCAGTACCTGATATAACGGCTCAATGATGGGCGAATTGGGATTGACTTCATCGACCGACATCAGAACCTGATCGGCCACCAGAATATTTTGACGGGTAATGGATACGCTCAAATCCTTTTTAGGTGCTTCCTCACTCAAGGAATAGGGCAGCGTCAGATCCTTTGACGGGGTCACAATTAAACCGGTGGTCGAGTAGGTCTTTAATAAAAAGAGAAGAATAATGGTCATCATGTCCATCATGGAGGTCAAGTTCAGTTCTTCTCTTCGAAAAGTGTCGTGTTTTTTCCTTCGGGATGGAATAAAAGCCATATCGGACCCCCTACATTAATATCTGACCAATGGCAATCGCCGGGAAAAGCTCCTGTTCCCGACCTTCATCATCGGTATACGTGGCAATATAATCGATCGCTTTGACGATATGTTTGTAGGCAATATCTGCCTCGGCAGATATGATCACCATTTTCTCATCGGTGAATCCCTTGCCGGTAATCTTTTCTTTGATCTCAACCAATTGTTGCTGCAGGGATTTAAAATCGTAGCTCCCATCGGGATTCAGGGGAACGGCGGGGTCCGCCTCGGTGTCGGCCTCCCCGGTCAAATACCCGGCCCGGGAACCGATGTAAAATCCCCGTTTGGATATGAGTACTTTGAGTTCCAGGCGTTTCTCTTCTTCGGTCGGTTTATCCTGCCCCGCACCCCCTCCGCCTTTGGCCGGAGGCAAATTCAATTCCTGAATCGCCAATTTGGTGAAAACGGCA
This sequence comes from bacterium, assembly GCA_015485355.1. Lineage (GTDB taxonomy): Bacteria > Calditrichota > Calditrichia > RBG-13-44-9 > J042 > JAADJD01. The sequence goes on from WFTQ01000041.1 coordinate 1,262, forward strand.
CTGGACAACAATAAGGGGATCAAAACCACCATTAGATTCATGACCGGTCGAATATCCAGGGGGATTTCCTGGATTTTTAAATGCCGTCGCATCGAAGGCTTGTAAGCCATATTTACACCCTATAATTTTTATCGGTTGCCGGTGATTAAATTGATCAGCTTGACCAGATGCTCATCCATTTCGTCGATGATCTGAGCGGTCTTGTTCTGGATGATATTATAGACGATCAATGTAGGAATGGCGACCCCCAGACCAAAAATTGTTGTGTTCATTGCCGTTGCGATACCTTTGGCCAACATGGCCGATTTGTCTTTCTCGGGAATCTCCGGATTCCCCACCGCATTAAACGAAATGATCAGACCATAAATGGTACCCATCAGCCCCGTGAGCGTGGCGACGTTGGCCAACATGGACAAATAATTGGTCCGTTTTTGTAACTTCGGAATCACCTCCAGAGTTCCTTCGTCCACAGCGTTCTGTATGGAGCGAAAATCCAGACTTTCGCTTTCGGCCACCCGTTTCAATCCCGCCAGCACCACATAGGGCAAGGCCTTCTGTTTACCCCTCTCACACAATTCAATCGCCCGCTTGATATTGCCGCTGGTTACCAGTTTGCGAATTTCCATCATAAATTTATCGGCGTTGATATTGGAACGCACCATGACGTAGTAAAATCGTTCAATCGCTATGGCCACGGCTATCACAAACATCGCCAAGATTAACCACATGAACGCGGCACCCTCCACACCGGGTTTGAACTGCCCAAAGAATTCTCTCCAGAATGTGGTTGTCATGCTAAAACCTCCTTACTATGTTAAAAGTGTTTACCTGAAATTTATTGCTCTAATTTTCGGTCAAAAACGTTTCTTGTTTAATAAGGCGTTGATATTTTTAATCGGTTTCACCTTTCCGCTGGTTACCGGTAAAAAACGAACGGCTTCGGTTTCGCTCCGCAGTTCGAGGGCGAAACTTTTCTCCGCTTGTACCTCTTCAAACTCGGGTTCGATTCGCTTATCCAGAATCTGCACCTGCGGCAACTCGATGCGGGCCTCAATTTGAACCGGACCCAACTGAATGACCCCCGGCGGCCCTTCGGCGGCCCTTTGCTGAGGAGGGCTGTTCTGCTGCGCCATCAACGCCCCGGCCCATCCCAGCATCCATAGAACCATCCAGTGTCTCATACTTCACCCCTTCTTATTCGATGATCTGATTTCGATTTAAAATCACGATCCGACGCAATTTCACCGGATCCGCCTCCGCCTCCTGAATTTGCCGCAATTTCTCGATCGTTTCGGTAATTTCCTTGGGCAACAATTTCAATACCAGGTAAAAGCGCAATCCGTATCGGGGCGGTCCATCATAATCCGTGACCGAAGCGGCAATCAGATTTTCGCCTCGCTGCACCAGTTCTTTCAAGGCTTCAAACGGAATCACCTCGACACGATGGTACCGATGATCGTCGCTGCCGATCAAATAATTATCGTTCAGATAAATATAAAAAGTCTTGTCGGCTGTCACAGCAAGATACCCATCGATGGGATCCGAATCCAGATAAAAGGTTTTCCGGAAATAGGCCGTCAAAGTGTCGGGTTCTTCCACCCGGGCCATGGTCGTATCCAGGCTGGTATCTGCGGGACTCGCTTCCGCGAGCGTCAAGGTCGTATCGGTTTCTTCCTTGGCGGTCAGTTCCAGGGTGGCGGGACCGTATTCGCGACCACCCAGCTCCACCCGGGTCACCCAGATCGCCGGCGGCGAAATGCCCAGGGAATCGAACACCTGAAAAACCGTATCAAAGGGGACCGCGACGATGCCGGCAGCGGCCCAGCCCGAATCATCGTAATCCCAGAAATTATATCCCGGATCGTAACGCGTGGTCGCTTTCCAGGTGGTATCGCTCTGGACAACGAATTCCTCCTTGGGCAAATCCTCTAAATACTTGGCCGGATCCAGCTCCACCAGCTTGGCCAGTATCAACTTGGTCCAGATGTTTTCGATCCCGTATGCCTTATTGACCTCGTAGGCGGTTTCCAGTATTTCCTGGGAATAACTGATTAGCTCCACGCTCTGATCATCGAAAAAGGTACTGGCCAGTTGGTAGCGCGGATTTTGCAGGGTATCGAACTTGTTGATGTAGAATTCGGCTTTTCTTTCGGCCTCTTTGCTCAGGGTTTCCATTAAATCGCTGGATTCGTAGGTAAAATTAAACAGCTTTTCCTCTGTGGTCAGTTTAGCATCGTTTTCAATGTCGTGTTCCTCAGCAAACTTAATGGTGTTTTCGTAATTGCCGATGGCCCGCTTGGAGAATTGATCCATATAGTAAATGGTTTGCATCACCACTTCATCCTGGAAGTCGTAATAATCCAGGCCTTCCGGGGTGGTGGCGCCTTCCCCCCGCTCCACAAGTTCTTCCAGCACAGGGACGTTTTCCTGATACAACCGGGCACTTTGATAAAACAACTTGGCATACTGTTCGGAAATGACATTGTTGGTTAACAGAATCATGCGGCGGGATTCCACCACGTATTTATTCTCCAGACCCAACTCACCGGAAACCTGGATGTTTTTATAATGGGCATTAATGGTAGTCTGGACCGCAGGGAGTACCAGATTTCTTAACACCAGGTCTTCGTACACCAGTGCCTGCAACCCTTTGTTGGGATTCGGGGTTCGCAGGTATTCCTGCACAAAAAAGGAAGAGCGCTCCGCTACGGAGTAGAGAATGTGGGAAATTTTTTCTTTGGCCCGGTTATACCATTTCAGGGCTACTTCCCGGGTGGAATCCTCTTCCACGGCCTTTTCCAGAACAAAAGCGGTATCTTCCGCTGCAATCGGCGGTTTTTCTTCCTCTGTTTCTTCTTCGGCCTGGGCCAATGAAACCCCAAATTTTTCGGCCAGGAGGGGCATATTCGTCAATATGTTTTTGTATTCTTCCACGGCTTTATCGTAAGCCGGCACCGAAGCCTGAAAGATTTTGTTCTGCTCCACCAGGGCCTGTTCCCGGGTCAGATTTTCCGGTAATTCCTGATAGGCAATGGCATTGGCCAGCTCCTCAAAGGCTTCGGCAATCCGATACATGGCCTCAAACCCACGAATGGAACCCAATTCGATGACCCGTGCATAGGCGGCCTGAAGTTCTTTCAATTTATCTCGTTTACGCAGCAGCTGGGCCCGGGCATTGGACGGCGGATAACTCAATTTAATGGCCTTATATTCCTGGTACAGGATTTCGGCCAGTTTGTAATACGATTCCGCGGCATAATACAAATTGGGGTCTTTTCCAATGCGGGCAAATTCATTGCTTTTGCGAATGGCGTTATTGAATTCCACTTTGGCCGAGTCATATCGAGCCCGCTCGAAATAGTATTCGCCCCGTCGATAAAAGGCCTCCACTGCCAGCGGATCGTTGGGATACAGGACCGCAAACTCGGCAAAAATCTTGTTGGCGTTCCGTAAGTCTCCCAACTTCAGGTAGTAACTCGCATTCTCGAACAACAAGTCCTTAGACTCCGGATTGCCCGGATAGCGACGGATATATTCTTGGTTCACCCGAATCGCCTGGGCCCAATTTTCGGCTTTCGCATAAAACAAACTGGCATTATAAAGGGCCACCTCGGCGTCTTTGGTATCGGGAAACGTTTGGTAAATCCGCTCATAGGCCGCCGCCACGTTATCGAATTCACCCAGCTCTTTGTAATCCTCGGCGATGTTGCCCAACGCCGGTAATACATATTTCGATTCCGGGAAGTTATCCACCAACACATTATACATGTCGATCGCCTTCAACCACTCCCCGGCCTGCTCGTAATTATAAGCGCTTTTGAACAGGGCCATATCGGTAAATTTTACAAACTCCCGGGCATCGGTGTAGACGCGATAATATTCCCGCGCGGCCTCTATAAACTGACCCTGTTGTTCCAGTTTTTCCGCATTTTTATAAATAGATTCGCCGATTCGGCGACGGGCCAGTTCCGCCTGATCTTCCGGCAGATTGGGCGTTTCCAGGATCTTCTTGGCCACTATTTCGGCATCCAGATACTGTCCCAGAAAGAAATAGCTGTTCATCAGCGAGACCAGGCCGATGCTCTTTTGCTGGGCCTTGGGGAATTTGGTCACCATGGTCTTGTAATATTTTTTGGCCAGATCAAACTGGCGGTGATTGTAATACAGGGCTCCGGCATCCGCCAGTACCCGCGGCGTTTGGGGGGAATCCGGAAACAGCTTGATGAAATTGTCGTAGGCTTCGGCCAGCATCTTCTCTTCGGGGCTAAGCTCCTGGGGGGGCAATCTGCCGAAATCGGCGCCGGCTATCCGGGTCGTGTCCTGCTGCATTCGGGCTATGCGCACCAGGGTGTCTGCCACCACAATGGCGTTCTCAGCGGCATCCAGGCGATGGGCATCTTCCAGATAATCGTTGCTCACCCGGATATATTCTTCAAACGCTTCGGCAAATCGGCCCAATTTCGCATCCAGCACGTAAGCCAGTGCCCAATTGATCTCATAGGCATTCTCATCCGTGGGAAAATTTTCCAGATAAAAGCGTGCCAGTTTGACCACCTCTTCATAATGCGGGCGAGCATCCTCCTGATCGGCCTCGGCCGTCTGCGCTACCGATAGAAGGTATTGAATGTTTGCCCGGATGGCCTCTTCGGTTAATCGGTAGGCCTCATCCAGAATGGTGATCCGGTCGGGGGTATCCTGTTGTTCAATCTGCGCATACCATTCGGAATGGGGGCTGTAATTTTCAAACAGGCGATTGCGTTCCTCAAAGGCCAGTTCAAATTTCTGGTCCGCCAGATAAGCATCGGCGATTTTTTTCTGGATGCGGGGTGCATAGGCGTAATTCGGATACATATCCAGCAATTCCCGGTAGGCCTCGATGGCCTTTTCCCATAAAGTGATCTTGGCATAGCGGTCGCCAATCTTTTCCATTATTTGCACCCCGTAGGGGGGTTTATTCAATTTCTCCAGAAAACTGCGGGCATTCGCCACTCCGCTTTTGCTGTAGGCCGTGTCGATAAAAGAAGCGGCTATGAATTCCAGGGCCTCGGGCGCCACATCGGCCCGTACCAGCTTACCGGTGGGATCCAGTTCCTTTAACCGTTCGATATCCCTCACCACGGCCATAAAATAAACGATGGCATCGGTATAATAATCCGGATCGGCACCGGCCAACCGGTAATAACTCCACCCCAGTTTGTACAGGGCCTCATCATAACGGGGAGAATCTTTATACTGCAAGACGTTTTTATACAGGCGCACCGCCTTATTCAACTTGAGGATTGTCGTTTCTCTGCTGTCGCCGGGCTCGGGATTAAAATAACGCTCGGCAAGCTCCATATAGGCTTCCGGTGCATAACGGCTTTCCTGATACTGATCGATGATTTGCTGAAATACTTGTTCGGCGCCCTTCCACTCGCCCATCTCCTTCAGCAAATACGCCTTGTTATAGAGGGCATCGTCCACCAGATCCGATTCCGGAAAGGTATTGATGATAATATCGTAAATGGCAATGGCCTTTTCAAAATTGTGTTGCGGACGCTTCGGTTCCACCGGTGGGGTTTTACTCTTGCCTTCTTCATAGGCCTGGAGCAATTTTTCATATTCTTCGTAGCGGTGATCATAGGCTTCCATCCGCCGTTCGAAATCCAGCAATGCTTCTTCATAGTAATATTCTGCCACGCGGATCAGTATCTTGTCCTGGTTGGAATTCTCCTCCCGGGTTTTCCCGATAAATTCCTGACTCAATTCCAGACCGGTGGCCTGGCTCTTCTGCTGTTCCTTCAGCAATCGTTCCCGCTGTTTGGCAAGCAACTTTCGCAACCGGACCAGTTCCTCCACCGAGAATTTTTTCAACAGGGTATCGCTAATAATGGTTTCCTGCGCCCGAAGCTCGCCGGTCGTTAACATAGGGAGGAAGCCGATCAGAAAAACCGTTGCCAATAATTTTTTCATATGGGGAATTCTGCTCATTGCTGGCCTACTTTTCTAATTTAGCATCATATTTTATTGTTCTTCAAACTCGCTGGTTCGGGTATCAAAATACGATTCTCGAAAGGCACGCTCCCGTTCCGCCCGCAACCGAGCGCGCTCTTCCATTCGCGCCTTCATGGTCATAAAACGGATTTCGGCTTCTATCTTTTTGATCTTGCTTTCAATAACCTGTTGGCGCTGATTCAACTCCTGATTCACTTTATCCAGCACTCGGGCAATTTCGCCGATCCGCCCCTGAACGCGCCGCCGTTGATCGAAATGCACATTAATGATACCAAAGGCCCCAAAATCCCCCCATTTGGAAAATTCCGGATAGACATTGGGGTCGGCCTGGATTTGATAGGTGGAGGCCAAAAGCCGATCATAATATTTCCGCATATCCTTCAATTGATGGAGTTTTTGTTCCAGACGAATGATCAGGGAATATCGTTTATCGGCCCGGGCCTGGAGCAGTTGTTCCTCCAATGCGGCAATTTGAGCATCGATCTGGGCAACATCTTCCATAATTTCCTGCCGATTTTTTACCACCTTGCGGAAACGGAATTCTTCTTCACCCACATAACGACTTACAGGATAGGCATCGAACCAGTTGAACCGCCGCGCCCGGGATACCAACTCCACAGGGAACGCCTCCAGCACGGCCAACAAGCGCAGGGAAAGGCTGTCGATTTTCTTTACGGCTTGCTGATTGCCCTCTTCGATAGCCTTAAGCCGCAGCGAATCCAGCTCTGCCAAGGAACGGGTGACCCGATGGATCTCGTTGTACAATGCGGCGCCGCTGGCACTCACCTCCGCCATATCCAGCGCCGCCAACTCCTGACGCAGATTTTCGGCAATTTGAGAGGCTCGAATAAAGGCCTCCGGCTTGTCCTGTTGCAAGGCCTTTTCCCTCAAGCGGGTGGCCTGGTAGTACAGGGCTTGCAATCGTTCTTTCTCTTCTAAATAGGATACGACCTCGCGCTTCTTCATTTTGGTGTTATAGACCTGCCGATAGAGTGCTATCGCCTCAAAGGGTTCATTTTCCATCTGATTGATGTAAGCCAATAAACTTTTCGCTTCCATTCGATACGGCGAACTGTAATATTCATCCAGAATTTTTTGTGCATAGAATTTCGCGGCACCGAAATCGTGATAGGCTTCGATGGGTTTATTGCGTTCCCGTTCGAAATGGGCCCACGCCAGGGCGTTTAAGACCTTATCGTAGTTGGGAAACTCCCCCGGAACCAGTTTCAGATACTGAATGGCGATGTCGTAATTACCCCGTTCGTATTCCACAATGCCCAGTTTGTACACCGCCCGGGCGTAGAGCTCCTTCGGCGTATTTTTATCGCGTACCAGATTGATGTAGATGGCCACGGCATCGTCAAACAACTGATTTTCCGCGTAGGCGTTGGCGATGAAATACTGGGCCAGATGGTAATAGGGATGCTCCTGAGGAATATTATACAAAACTTCCACCGATTGGTTTAAATCCCCCAGCTGCTGGTATGCCATGGCCAACAAAAACTGAATATCATAAAAATCGGGATGCTTTTGCGAAGCCACCCCCTGATAGGCCAGGGCATAATCCACCACCCGCTCGTAATTCTCCAGATTGTAATAAATCATTACCAGACGGCTGTATACGCCGGGCAAGTAAGCTGTACCGGGATATTGTTCCAGCAATTCTTCATAAATTTCCAGGGCGGTCAAGTAGCGCTGCAGGGCGTAATTGCATTCCCCGCGGTAAAAATACACGTCATCCAGGTTTCGAATGCCCCATTCCGGATACGTTTCCATCAGGTCTTCCAGCAGGCGGTCGGCCAGATCGTAATTGCCAAAGTTAAAATTCGAGTACGCTTCGTAGAGTTGATCATTGAACATGCGTAGAATGTGCTCCAGTCCCCCGGACTTCAGCAGGTTCCGGCGGGCCAATTTAACGTCGGTTAATCGTAGCTGAAATTTTAACAAATCCACCTTCCGCCATTCCAGAAAAAGGTTGTAAATGGTAGGACGCGGGCCGGCATAGGTTTCCCGGACGGTGGTCGGTTCTGCGGGGACTTCACCAAATGCGGAAAGTAACTTTTCTTTGGATTGAGAGATCTGCTGGGTTACCCGTTGCCCTTCCGGCTGATTCATTTGATCCAGGCGGATCATCTCTTCGGCCACGTAGAGCATTTGCAGGGCGTCTTCAAAGACTTTCTTCTTTTTAAAATCGATCTCGGCCCGTTCCAGGGTCAGACGAATGCGGGCCTCCAGTTCCAGAATGAACCGATCCAGCTCTCGAATGCCACCGGCGCGAAGCCGGGATTTCAATTGCTGGATTTCTTCCAGCATCTGATAGAGGCCGGCAAAATATTTTTTGCGAGCCTGTTTGGGGTCTTTCAACCGACGGGCCACTTCTTTATTCACCAGCCGCATCAGGCTGACCAGAAAACGTTCCTGGGGAATCCGGTGTTCCCCGTATTCCAGGAAGCGTTGATAAACGTACTGTCGGACCTCGTATTCGAACTCCTGTTCCGAGGAATATTGAATGAATTGTTTAAGCAGGGTGGTATCCTGAGGGGTTTGCTGCGCCTGGGCTCCGGGTTGGAGGAGAAAGCACAAGACAAGGGCTACAATCCAAAACACGGATCTTTTCATAAAAGAATCCACCGTTTTATATCGCCGATAAAGGAAATTTAAAAAAAATCTACTGCAAAACAATGAATTTTATGCCGGTTGCGTTATTTTCTTTGCCACCTTCAATCGGTTCATAGCCCTTGCCAGTGCGGCTTCCGCCCGAAGGACGTCCAATCCGGGAGACCGCTCCTGCAAGCGTTTTTTGGCTCGCCGGAGGGCCTGTTCGGCCCTCTCCACATCGATTTCCTCTGCCGCTTCGCATGTTTCCAACAATAAAATCACCCGGTTATTTCGGACTTCCAGGAATCCACCGCTCAAGGCAAAATATCGGACGCCGTCGGGCAATGCCACCTTCAACTCCCCAATGCCCAGCTGACTCATCAGCGGCGCATGCTTGACCAGAACCTGAAAGCGTCCTAACGTCCCTGGTGCTGAACAACTTATCGCCTCCTCAAACATCCATTGTTTATGGGGAGTCGTGATTTCAATTTTTAAATATTCTTCAGCCATCTTTCAAGTAACCCATTATCGATCCCTGCTCAGTTAACTTTAATAAAATCGGTAATTAATACCAGAAGACCTGCTGGTGAAAAGAACGGGAATGATCCGGAAAATTTAGACTTTCATCTTTTCGGCGTTCTCTACGGCCTCGTCAATGGTGCCGACCATATAGAAAGCTTGTTCGGGGAGGTCATCATATTCCCCCTCCACAATGCCTTTGAAACCGCGGATGGTCTCCTCCAGCGGCACATATTTTCCCGGACGCCCGGTGAATTCTTCGGCCACAAAGAAGGGTTGGGACAAAAAGCGCTGAATTTTACGGGCCCGCTGCACGATGATCTTATCCTCATCGGAGAGCTCGTCCATTCCCAGGATGGCGATGATGTCCTGCAGGTCCCGATATTTCTGAAGAATTTCCTGCACCGACTTGGCCACATAATAGTGTTCATCCCCCACGACGCGGGGATCGAGGATACGGGAGGTGGAATCCAGGGGATCGACGGCGGGATAAATGCCCAACTCGGCAATTTGTCGGGATAAAACGGTGGTGGCATCCAGATGAGAGAAGGTGGTAGCCGGTGCCGGGTCCGTCAGGTCGTCTGCAGGAACATAAATGGCCTGCACCGAGGTGATGGAACCCTTTTGGGTAGAGGTGATCCGTTCCTGGAGTGCGCCCATTTCGGTGGCCAGTGTCGGCTGATATCCCACGGCCGAGGGCATGCGGCCCAACAACGCCGAAACTTCGGAACCGGCCTGGGTAAAGCGAAAGATGTTATCGATAAACAAAAGCACATCCCGGCCCTCTTCATCGCGGAAATATTCGGCGATGGTCAAACCGGTTAACCCGACCCGCTGCCGTGCCCCGGGCGGCTCGTTCATTTGCCCAAAGACTAATGCCGTCCGTTCCAACACCCCACTCTGCTTCATCTCCAGCCACAGGTCATTGCCCTCGCGAGTGCGTTCCCCCACGCCGGCAAAGACGGAATACCCACCATGCTGCGTGGCTATGTTATGGATGAGCTCCATGATCAATACCGTCTTCCCCACTCCGGCACCGCCGAACAATCCCGTTTTACCCCCTTTGGAATAGGGTTCCAACAGGTCAATGACCTTGATACCGGTCTCCAGAATTTCTGTTTCCGCACTCAAACTCTCGAACGCCGGGGCCGGGCGGTGAATAGGGTAACGCTTCTGGGTGCGGATGGGACCGATCTCATCGATGGGCTCCCCCACCACATTTAACAGGCGGCCCAAAACCTCCGGGCCCACCGGAACGGAAATGGGCTCTCCGGTATCGACCGCTTCCATGCCCCTCACCAGGCCGTCGGTACTGTCCATCGCCACACAACGGACCATGTTCTCCCCAAGATGTTGCTGGGCTTCCAGCACCAGCTCGCTACCATCCTGGCGCTTTATTTTGATGGCGTTATAAATGGCGGGAAGTTTATCTTCCTCGAATTGAATGTCCACTACGGGGCCAATGACCTGCTTTACAGTTCCAACCTTCATGGGTCCATTTACCTCTTCATTTTTCTTGATTTATCCGCTGCTCTTTAAGGCTTCGGCACCACCCACGATTTCACTAATCTCTTTCGTGATGGCCGCCTGACGCGCCTTGTTATACTGTAAGGTTAATTCATAGATCAGTTCGGTGGCGTTATCGGTGGCGTTTTCCATGGCGGTCATTCGAGCGCCCTGTTCTGCAGCATACGACTCTAAGAGAACCCGCCAGAACTGCACATTCAGATGTTTGGGCAACAGGGCCTTTAAAAGCGCTTCCTTCGACGGTTCGTAAATATAATCGGTTAAGTATTTCCCTTCTTCCGCCGCAATATGCCGCCGGGTAATGGGCAAGAACGGTTCCACAATCAGCCGCTGTTGAATGACCGACTTAAATTCGTTATAAACAATTTTCACCTGATCCACTTTTCGGGAAACGAAGGCCTCGATCAGATAGGCCACAATGGATTTTGCCTGATCGAATTGCAGGTGGCTGAATACATCCAGGTAGCGACTTTCGATGCGATAGTCGCGCTTGGAGAAGAAGTCATTCCCTTTCTTTCCCACCGTAACCAGCCAGGTCTCGATCTGGGGATGGCCTTCGATTTCTTGAATGGCTCTACGGATAATGTTGCTGTTAAAGGCGCCACACAGCCCCCGGTCGGCGGTCACCACCACCAGCAGGGCCCGTTCCACCGGCCGTTCTTCCAGCAGAGGATCGTCGAATGTTTCAATCTGTTGCATCAAATCGCCGATGAATTCCCTCACTTTATAAGCGTAGGGTCGCACCGCAAAAATATTTTCCTGCGCCCGGCGCAACTTGGCCGCCGCCACCATTTTCATCGCCTTGGTAATCTGCTGGGTGCTCTTTATGCTGCCGATGCGGCGCTTTATTTCCCGTAATGTCGCCATATTCTATTCAGCCCTCAACTTTGAAAATCGTTCGAAATTCTTCCACAGCCTTGCTCAACCGCTCCCGCAACCCGTCGGAAATCTGTTTCTTCTCGGCAATTTCCTTCAGAATCCCGGGATATTTGTTTTCCAGAAATTCCAGATATTCCACCTCAAAACGACGAATCACACCCACGGGTAGATCGTCCAGATACCCGGCCGTTCCCGCAAAAATGATGGCAATCTGTTTTTCCACCGGCATCGGCACGTACTGATCTTGCTTCAAGACTTCCACCAGCCGCTGTCCCCGGGTGAGTTGCATCTGCGTGGCCTTATCCAGATCCGAACCGAATTTCGCAAACGCCTCCAGCTCGCGATACTGAGCCAGATCCAGGCGCAACCGCCCCGCCACCTGTTTCATCGCTTTAATCTGGGCATTGCCACCCACCCGGCTCACCGAAATACCCACATTGATGGCGGGACGTTGTCCGGCGTAAAACAGGCTGGGTTCTAAATATATCTGCCCATCGGTGATCGAAATGACATTGGTAGGGATATAGGCCGACACGTCTCCCAATTGAGTTTCGATGATCGGCAAGGCCGTTAGAGAACCGCCGCCCTTTTCATCGCTCAGTTTTGCCGCCCGCTCCAACAACCGACTGTGCAGGTAAAAAATATCACCGGGGTACGCCTCGCGTCCCGGAGGGCGCCGTAACAGCAGCGACATTTGACGATAGGCCCAGGCATGCTTGGAAAGGTCGTCATAAATCACCAGCGCATGCATGCCGTTATCCCGGAAATATTCTCCCATGGCACAGCCGGCATAGGGGGCCAGGTATTGCAGCGGTGCCGGTTCACTGGCGGTGGCCGAAACCACAACGGTGTAATCCATGGCGCCGTAGCGTTCCAGGATTTTCACCACCTGGGCCACCGTGGACTGTTTCTGGCCTACGGCCACATAAATGCAGTAAACCGGTTGATCGGTCTTGTGGGTATCTTTTTGATTGATGATGGTATCCACGGCGATGGCGGTTTTACCGGTCTGGCGGTCTCCGATGATCAGCTCCCGCTGCCCTCGTCCGATGGGGATCATCGAATCGATGGCCTTCAACCCGGTCTGCAACGGCTCTTTGACCGGCTGCCGATAGATCACCCCCGGAGCCTTCCGTTCCACCGGTAAAAAATGGCCCGCATCCAGGGGACCCCGTCCATCAATAGGTACACCCAGAGGATTGACCACACGCCCCAACAATTCCTTCCCGACGGGAACCTCCACTATGCGCCCGGTGCGTTTGACGGTATCCCCCTCCTTGATCAGTCGGTCGTCTCCAAATAACACGCAACCCACGCTATCTTCCTCCAGGTTCAACACCATTCCCATCACCCCGTGAGGAAATTCCACCAGCTCGCTGGCCATGACTTTACTCAACCCATACACCCGGGCAATACCGTCTCCCACCTGAAGCACCGTTCCCACGTCGTAAATATCGGCCTCGCGTTCAAAACCTTCTAATTGTTTTTTGATTATCGCCGAAATTTCATCGGGTTTCACTTCTACTGCCATGTTGTCTTCCTCGATTATAATCTGCTTGCTTTACGATGCCCGGACCAGACTTTCGCGCAATTTTTCCAGTTGATGCTTCAAACTGCTGTCGAACACGGTGTCTTTGATCCGGATCCTGAATCCACCCAGCAGCGAAGGATCGATGTGCTGGGTGAGGATGACATTTTTTCCGGTCAGGGCATCCAACCGTTTTTTCAAATTCTGCCGCTGAGATTCGCTTAACGGGATAACGCTGTACAGATCGGCGCGCAGGATGCCCCGGTGTTCATCCAGCAACTCCCTAAAGTAAGTGATCACACCGGGTAAATAGTTTTCGCGATTTTTCTCGATCAGCAGTATCAGCATTTCGAAGGTAATGGCATCCACGCGATCGCGAAACAGTTCGGTTACCACCGATCGTTTGACGGCATTGGAAACCACCGGCGAGTCGATCAGTTTCCGCAACGCGGCGATCTGTCGGTATTCCTGTTCGATAAGATGGATATCGCTTTCCACCACCTCCAGCTTTTGTGCCGCCAGGGCGGCTTCGAACAAAGCCAGAGCATACCGTTTGGCCACTCGGGAACGAATCACCATACTACCCTTCAGTTTTTATTGGACGAATCCCCCAGCGATTCGATGTATTGATCGATGATTTCCCGGTGTTTTTGTTCATCCAGCTGGGTCTGGATGAGCCGGGCCGTGGCGTAGACCACCATATTGGCGACTTCCTCTTTCAGGGCCAACATGGCCATCTGACGTTCCTTTTCAATGTCTTTCTTGGCGCGTTCAATCAGCTTGCCGGCGTCGGCGCGGGCCTGAGCAATGATCTCGTCCCGCATCTTCTGGGCCAGCTCTTTATTTTCCTTTAACAGGGCCTGGATTTCTTCTTGCGTCTGCGCAAACCGCTTTTGCTGCTCCTCCAACAATCGCTCCGCTTCCTCCCGGGCCTCGTTCGCCCGCTTCAAAGACGCCGCAATCGTCCGTTCCCTCGCCTCCACCGCACCCAACAGAGGCTTCCAGGCCAACTTCCGCAATACCAGAAGCAAAAACAGGAACGTCACCCAGGTCCAAATTAACATTCCGGGTTCAAGCTTTAACATAAACGGTCAACCCCTCCGGTTGTTTGGTGACTATTTAAGGCCCAACAGAAAACAGATAATCAAACCAAAAAACGCCACACCTTCAATCAGCGCGGCGGAAATGATCATGGAAGTTCGAATGGCATTGGCCGCCTCCGGCTGACGCGCGGTCCCCTCCATGGCCTGCCCACCAATACGACCAATACCCAAACCGGCGGCAATAGCAACGATGCCAGCACCAATACCTGCAGCTAAATACGCCAATCCTGTTGCATCCATCAGAAAACCTCCTAATATTTTTCCTATTAGTTTAACCGTTTCGAATTTTAATGCTCTTGATGTATGGCCATTCCAATAAACAGGGACGAAAGCATGGTAAAAATATAGGCCTGAATAAAGGCCACCAGTATTTCCAACAGACTGATGAACAAGGCCATTCCCACCGAAAACGGCGATACCAAGAGACTACCCAGGGCAATGATCAACCCCAGCAGGGCATAAATCACCGTATGCCCGGCCATCATATTGGCAAAAAGTCGCATCGCCAGGGCAAAGGGTTTGGTAAAGAGCCCCAGAATTTCGATGGGAACAATGATCACATACAAAGGGGCCGGCAATCCATGAGGGGCCAGATTCTTCCAGTACCCCACCACGCCATTGTTCACCATACCGTAAAGCTGGGTGGTAATAAACGTGATAATGGCCAACGAGGCCGTCACACTGATGTTCCCGGTCGCCGTGGCAAACAGGGGGATCATCCCCATCAGATTGCTGGTCAGAATAAAAAAGAACAGGGTTGCCAGAAAAGGGGTAAGTCGCCTTCCGTATTTTTCGCCCAGATTGGGGATGGCAATCTCATCGCGTACAAACAGGGTCATGGCCTCCAGCACCCCGGCAAATCCCGTAGGGATCATCCGGCGCCGGCGGAAAGCCAGACCAAAGGCCAGTATTAAAAACAGGGCTGCAAACCACATCATCAACACGTGCTGGGTGATGGACAAATCCAGTTCGATGCCCAGAATGTGGATGGGTTTGAATGCGGGCAAATGAAGATGGTAACCCAACAGATTCCACTCGCGGGAATCCTGTATATGATGCATGATGTATTCGCCCAGGCTTTCTCCCTTTTCGGCCCCTTTTTCCGCCTCTTCGATATAGAACAATGCGCTCATCCTGTCTTGTCCCCGGAAGCTGTGTTTTTATTCACAAACCAGATTTCAATACCCAAATACACAAAATACGTTAATAATAAAGAAATTATTAAGGGAATCATCTCAATTTGAACGGCGGTAATTAAAATAAATAAAAGTAAAAAAAGCAACAAAAATCTAAAAATCATCCCGCCAAACACCGCCCCCAGAAAGGCATTCTGAGAGCGGGGATATCCCCATGCGATCAAGGCAAATCCGATCAGGGTATTGAGATAGCCCAGTAGAATACCCAGGCTCAGGGGACGCCAAAGCGCCCGGTTGTGATAAAATCCATCCATGAGCTTTGCCGCCGACATTAACACTATCGCCAGAACGGAAACGATCACCAGGTACTTTTTAAATTTCAAGATCGGGGGTTCTCCTTCTGCTTTTGCTGACCCAGAACAATCTTAAAGAACTGGTAGAAACCCACCACCAGACCCACAACGGCGCCCACAATGGTAAACCAGGGACGGGTTTCCCATTTCTTGTCCACATAGTATCCCAGAAAGGTAAACACAACGACGGAAGTGGTCATCACGTAGCCGATATTCAAATAGGGGGCGATTTTGCGGTATGCTTCGCTCAGCGATTCCAGTCGGATGCCGCCGGAGCGCTTTCTATTGGCTTCCCTCAACGGTTCCCCCTTCACCGGGTGCGGCCGCGGCTTTGGGTTTCAGTTTAAATTTGGCTTCCCCGGTAACCCCGCTGCCGTCGCCCATCTCGGATTTCCCATTGAACAGGGCACCTTCATCAATAATCAACTTGCCGGCGCGTAAATTCCCATTCAATATCGAGGTGGATTCCAGAATCAACTTTTCCTGCACAATGACGTTGCCTTCCACTTTGCCCCCAATGATGGCACTGCGGGCGTACACATCCCCGATCACTTCCCCGGCGGAACCGATGGTCACCGCATCGTTGCTTTTGATGGTGCCTTTCACCCGCCCATCCACTCGCAGGCTGCCGCTGGTCTCGATCAGTCCCTCCAGGAATGTACCCGAACCGATGAAATTCAATTCGTTGGACATGGTAGCGGAATTCTTTGTTTTAAATGCCATCTTTCCCCTGTACCTCCTGTTACGTGTGGATTCTTTAACCTATTCATCAAGCCTTCTCTTCCTTTCTTAGAATCGATGTCAAAAATAATAAACTTTATTCCCGGGAAGAAATGATTTGAATAAAAAAGTGATCCCACTCCAAAGGCCTGATGTGCGTGGTGTTCCCTCGGCGGGTTAGTTCAGATTCATCACCAGTTTCAAGGGATCCACCGGAAACCCCCCTCGCCAGATCTCAAAATGGAGATGGGGGCCCGAAGATTCTCCGGAGTTGCCCAGCAACGCAATGACCTGCCCCTGCTTCACGATTTGATGGGGAAACACCAGGTTGCGCAGGTTGTGCTTGTAATAGGTAAAATACCCACCGTCGTGCTGCAGGATTAACACATTGCCATCGTGGTAGGTCCACCCGCTGAACAGCACGATCCCATCCGCGGCCGCCTGGATGGGGGTACCCTCTGCGGCGACGATGTCCACCCCATAATGCGTGGGCGGCGAATACTCCTGGGAAATGAAACCGGTTACCGGGGCCTTAAGGGGCACACTGGTCAATAGAGATGACAGGCGGGCTTGAAGGGTGGAAATCGATTCGCTTTCTCCGGATTGTTGCATGGCGGTTTCTAAATTGATATAGCCCTCCAGCGTGTGACGCAATTTTTGCTGATACGCTTTAAGCGATTCCAGTTCGTTCAGTATTTCATTCACCTTCAGCAATTGCTCCCGAAGCTGAGTATTTTCCCGGACCAACGTGTTGCGCTCCAGGGCCAGCCGCAACACCTTACCGTAGGTGACCATACCGGCCAGAATGCTCAGGAAAAGAAAAACGATGAAAAACAGCACCAATCGCAGGGTAAGGTAGCGGATGCGCCAGTTTCGCGGGGGAGAATCGTCATCGGGAATCAACAAGATATTGAGATATTTCTTTTTATGTTTTTTATGCATGGCCGGTGGCAGCATTAAAGTTTAATCTGATCAAAGATTTCCATCAGGCGTTCCAGATCTTCCAGGGAGTAATAGACGATTTCGATGGAACCGCCCTCTTTGCGGGTTCGGATCTTCACCTGGGTGCCCAGCTTTTCCCGCAACGCCTCTTCAAAGCGGGAGATATAAAGCATTTTACGGGTGCGCTTGGGACGAACCTCCGCGGCCTCGTCGGTTGGTTGATTACATTTGCGCACCAGTTGTTCCACCTTGCGCACAGAGAGCTGTTCCTTTACCGTTTTGCGCCAGATCTTCTCCTGAACGTCCGGGTCCTCCACCCCCAACAGTGCCCGCGCATGGCCTTCCTTAATCTCTCCGTTGCGGAGGCTGTCCTGAATTTTCTCCGGTAACTTCAACAAACGCAATAGATTGGCAATGGTGGTGCGGTCTTTACCGATCTTTTTGGCCACCTCCTCCTGGGTCAGGTTACATTCGTCGATCAGGCGTTGATACCCGCGGGCCAACTCGATGGGATTGAGATTTTCGCGCTGCACATTTTCGATGAGCGCCAGTTCCAGCATTTCTTCATTAGAAGCCACTTCCCGGACCTGTATGGGCACCGTCTTTAGCCCCAGGGCAATGGCGGCCCGCAGGCGACGCTCCCCCGCCACCACCTGATACCGGCCATCGTCCAAGGGACGCACCAGAATGGGCTGGATGATGCCCTTTTCCCGAATGGACTCTTTTAATTCTTCCAGCGCCTCGGGATTATAGTCGGAACGGGGTTGAAAAGGATTGGGTTCAATTAAGGCGACTTCGACCTCCTGAACCCCATCCGATGCAGCTGAACCGCTGTCGTCCGCCGATCCACTGGTCGGAATCAAGGCCTCCAACCCTTTCCCCAGGCGCTGTTTAGTTTTCATGATGTAATAGTTCCTCCGCCAGTTTCATGTAATTTTCAGCGCCGGTGGATGTGGCATCGTACAAAATGATGGGTAACCCAAAACTGGGGGCCTCGCTCAACCGCACATTTCGGGCAATGACTGTCTGATAAACCTTGTTCTTAAAAAATTTGCGCACTTCATCGGCCACCTGGTTGCACAGGTTTAACCGATTGTCGTACATGGTCAGTAACACCCCGTTGATGTCCAGCTGTTTGTTCAGATGTTTCTGAACCAACTTGACCGTATTCAACAACTGGCTCAATCCTTCCAGCGCATAATATTCGCATTGAATGGGAATCAGTACACTGTCCGCCGCCGTCAGGGCATTAAGGGTTAAAATCCCCAAAGACGGCGGACAATCGATAAACACATAATCATATTTGTCCCGGATGGATTGGACGGCCTCCCGCAAAATCCGTTCCCGGGCAATCACCTGGATCAACTCCACCTCCGCCCCCACCAGATTGATGTGGGACGGTACCAGATCCAGATTGGGCACTTTGGTCGATATGATCACCTTCTCTATGTTTTCCTGGTTAATGATGATGTCATAGGTGCTACGCTCCAGCTGGCGAGGATCGACGCCAACGCCCGAGGTGGCATTGGCCTGGGGATCGATATCGATCAGCAAAGTACGCTTCTCGGCGACTGCCAAACAGGAGGACAAGTTGACGGCAGTGGTTGTTTTCCCAACTCCGCCTTTTTGATTGGCTATGGCGACGATTTTTCCCATAAAGTTAGTTCTGTTTCACAAGCTTTGAAATATAACGGGCACCCAAAATAAAATCAAGGCATTTTCCAATCGAGTTTACAGAGTTTAATTCGTTATTTATTAACAAATTACCCATCCAAAATTCAACCGTTTTAACCCTGCAACATCCGGAACTCTCGCTCCAAAAAGCGGCGCAGCCCCCCCGGCGGGGCGCCCCGGGTCTGATACGAAGCACCGCAGGGTGCTTCCTTGTCCTTCAACCGGGACAGGCGTTTTTGAAGGCGCTTTTTTACTTCGGGGGATAATGCGATGCTCCCGATCTGCTTTAAATATAAAGCCCCCTTCGCTTCTTCACCACGCTTGCAGGCCAGTTCCGCCAGCTTGATTAATAGGATCACTTCGTTATAATGATTGTTTTCCGGCAACCGTCGAATCTGTTCCAACAACCACTGGTAGAGCTGCCGGGCCTCGGCGAGATGCCCGGTTTTTTCATAAACCCTTGCCAGGGTCCAGCCAAAGAAGCGGCTCTGGGGGAACCGTTCAAAATTCTCCCGGGCGATGGCCAGGGCCTCCTGAAGCTGCCCATTTTCCATTAAAATCCAGGCCAGCTGATCCCGCCCAATCCAGGTCACAAATCGGCCCTTTTCCAGCGCTCGGCGTACCAGTGCGATGCCGACTGCCGTCTCGTTCTTTAAAATGGGAAGCCGGGTCAGTATACCGGCCTTCTTGCTCTTCCAAAATTTGTAACTGCCGATGCCCAGGTAGGCATCAACAAGGGTGGAGTCCAGCTCCAGGGCCTTTTCCAGGCGCTTGACCCCTTGGAGGGAATGACGATAAGCCGGCCACCAGCGGCGCTGTTTGCCTTCCAGAAAACTTCGGTACAGGTAAGCACTTCCCTGATAAAAATAATCCCAGGCCGTGGCCTGCTTGATTCGTTCCAGCGAATCGACAATGGCGATACAACGTTCCATCCAGAAATGGAAGGCTTTCATTCGGGAATAATCTTCGTGGTCCACCATC
>WFTQ01000042.1 GCA_015485355.1 bacterium
GGAGAGTATCCCCCTCCACCTGCATCAGCCCCCTTCCCCATTCGCTGACAAACACCGTTTTCCCAGCGCGGTGGGCATTAAAGAAAAGCGTACGCGGGCGAAACACATGCAGGCGCCGGCCATCCCAGCGGAACAGGGCGTAGTAGCTGCGGAAATACACCGTATCGTCAACGGCAATGGCTTCGCCGATGGCTTTAAAATTTTTAAGCGAATCGGGCAGTAGATGATTCAGCGACACAAAGCGCCAGGCACCGGTGGAATCGCTTTCCACATATCCGATATGATTGTAGCCGCCGACAAATATTTTTTGTTGAGCAAAACACAGGGCGTGGGCGGGACTGTTACCCGGTAGGGGAATCTGTTCCCACTGCGTGCCGTCGTACATCAGCACTCCGGATTCATTGGCCACAAAAATCAGTCCCAGCGAATCCTGCGCAATGGCGTAATTTTTCCCCCCGCCGGGATATTCTGTGGGTCGAAAATTGCGGATTTCCGGCGCACCGGCTTCGTTCCATAACACGATCGGTAGGGATTGGGGGAATCCAGGGAGATACAACAGCAGGAACAAAACGATGCTGTACCAGCGGTTGACTCTGTATAGCATAAACAGACGTTTTCTTCTCTGTTACCCAAACTGCGCGGACATCTTATTCTGCATGAGGCGAAGACGATTCCGAAGTGTCTTCCGGCCTTTTATCAGTGCTCAACCATCCCGCCTCAATCGTCCTCAAAATTCACAGAAAATGCCCGCCCGCTAAATGAATATCAGGCAAAGAACGACGGAAATCAACCTTTTTTAAGTGGCGGACTCCATTTTTCCCGGCAACTTTGCGTGCCCTTAGGGGGTGGGGAGAAAAGTCCACCGGCCGTACAAAAATATCGTCCCGAAGGGACGATGGATAAACGAATCCGTCCGTCGGGCTCCTGGTGATGACGAATTCATCCCGAAAATCTCCTACCGTTCATCTTTTGAAACAGTTGTTGAACCAACCCAACCAGGGATTGCAACCGGGGACGCCCCGACAAACGACCTGCCGATTGAGTCGCCGCTAAGTCCGGCACCAGGATTTTCCGGCGGAATTCCTCAATCATATCCTTGCACCGGCAAACGACCAGAAGTTCCTTGGAAAAATGATAACTGATCAGATCGTAATTGGATGAACCCAGGATGAGAATTTCATTATCAATCAGGGCCGCTTTCATATGGTTCATTGTATCCGGGTACCATCTTAGTTCGACGGCGGAGCCGGACAGTTGATCCTGGATGAGCCATTTCGCCGGCAGATAATTGTTTTGTTTCGGTGTCAGGAGGCACACCCGTACGCCGCGATCCGCCACCTGTCTCAGAATGTGCAATAAGGGGGGCGCGACGTAGGGACTGATCAGATAAATGGAGCGCTTGGCCCGGCGGAAAAATATAAAAATCTTCTGAAACAAGTGCTCATTATTCCGCCCATTAAAGAAAAAGAAGTGCAAACCATCACAAATCCTTTCACCGGACAAGAACCGGTTGCTCCAGCTTGCTGAAAAATCACGGCGCAGTACCTCGGCGGCCTCGGGTGATTCCAATCGCACCATCAGATCCCGCCATGCGAAGTTATGCTCGCAAAAGTTGATTCCACCCAGGTAAGCGATTTTGCCGTCGATAACAATCGATTTTTTGTGATTTGCAGAGAAGTAGGTGTGTCGGTGACTACGGTGATCCCGTGACAGGCGGAGCTCCACAGAATCCGTCCCCTTCGTTCTGATCATTCTGAGCGTGGCCTGCCACTCCCGTCGCAAAGGCCGATCCAGCAGATTCCAGGGCCAGAAAACAAACCGATCGTTGATCTTGTAACAGGTATACGCATCCAACAAGATCCTTTTGTGCCTTGCCGGCGATGCTTTCAGCAGCTCGAGCAACCGACGGCCGATGCGATCCATTTCGAAAGAGAGCGTCTGTATCAGAATTTCCTGTTTCGCGGACAGAATATCGGCTTCTAAGGCGGCAAAAAATTCGGTGTTCAGTAAGATTCTACTGTTCATGGCCACATCCCTCGAATCCATTGGGGTCCGTACAAAAGGACGGCGAAACGAATTGTCCTCCCAACGGCACCGCAGATAAGGAATCCAGGTAGAGGAAGGCAAAATGCCCCGGCGGTAATTGTGGTCAGGTAAAACGGTGGAATTCCGAAGAGAGCGCTGATGAAAATCACCGGAAGGGAAAACGGCCAGCGGATGGGTTGTCGGCGGATTTTTTCGATTTTCCGTCGCAACGAAGGGATGGGCAAGGTCAGGCTTCCCTGCGCCATCAAGTAGAGCAGAGCTTTGCCCGTAATGTGCGAACCGCTGGTTATGAGCAACAACAACGGCCGCTGCGCCGGCTCAGACAGCACGGCAAGGGCCAGTAAGAAGGATTCGATATTAAACACCGGCATGAATCCACTGGCGAACCCTAAAAGGAGGCTTGTTCCGTAGAGGCCGTACGGGGACCAGAAAAAACGACTATCCATGACCCAATCCGATCATTGACGTGAGATTTCGTTGACGGACAACTGGGCGGCAAGATCCGAGACGGCCCGTTGGATTTCGGCAAACGTTTCCAAAGGGCCTTCCAGTTCCTCATCTGGATTCCGTCTCTTGATGAATTCCCGGCTCTGCTGAAGATAATCCTTTGCCTCCCGGAACCGCCCGCTCCGGGCGGCGTTCTCAGCCAGGCGGAAATACACTTCGGCGAAATATCCTTCCTCGGTCCAGGAGACCGACTGGAGTCGGTGTAGAAGCCTGGAAAGCGCCGTGTATGCGGCGGCATAATTCCCCAGATTTTCTTGCACCCGCGCCAGCATGTAGAGACCGGCCGGATTGCTGGGATAGCGCTCTACCAGTCTCTCCACCAATCGAGCCGCCCGATGATAGTCCTTCTGATGATAATAAACCGCCACCAGCGCGAACTCGGCTTCGATCCGGGTAAAACGACCCATTCGCATAGCCAGGCGAAGCTCGTGGATTCCTTGCTCGCGCAAATCCCGAAAAAACGGCACAAGGCGCAGCACTTTTACTTTAGCGGTACGCCAGTAATGGTAGGTGCCCAGTCCATAATAGACGTCCATGTTTAAGGAGTCGCTTTCCAGTGCCCGCTGCAGGTTTTGTATTCCGCGCCGGCCGTCAAGAAAAGCACCCACCCAATCCCCTTTGCGAACCCGGTGTAACCCGCGAAATCCATAAGCTCCGCCCAGGAAAAAGTAAATGTCCGCATCATCTGGATGACTTTTTTTCAAGAAATTTCCTTTCTGGATGGCCAGTTTCAGCGCCCGCTCAAATGCATTTTCAAAGCGGCGCGTTCGATAATTGCGCATGAGAATCTGGTAAGTGGCGGCCCGGTAGAAATACCCCATGGGATGCCCGGGATAACGGTCTATTAACTTGGTAAACGCCGCCAGGGCCTCCCTATAG
>WFTQ01000043.1 GCA_015485355.1 bacterium
CCCCTCCGCCGCCGAAGCCCACCTACCGCCGTCGGAGGGGCGTTTCCCGCCCATCTTCCCTCCCTTTGCGCCGGGCTTCTTCCCCCAAGGCGCTTTTCGTCAACAACGGTCCATTTTTTAATTCTCAAAAAATGCCTTGTTCCGGAAGCGGGGAAAAATTATTTTAAAAACGGTATAACGAATCCAACGGAGAAACCGACAATATTTTCATCATGAAGAAAAAAAGCGCTAACGTCTTAATTTTTAATCAATTCTCCCCATCAAAAGGGGGCGGGAAAGAATTTTTTTGGGTTTGCGAAAACCGCTGTATTGTGATATTTTTCTCTTGGGACCAAAACCGAACGGAGCCCGATGACCCAAACGTATCGGCCGATCCCCGGCCGGTCAACCGAATGCCGAGAATCGACTAAAGTGCCCTGCAATGATCCAACGACCCAAGCCGATCGAGGAGCCTATGGTTATCATTGATACCAGTGCCTTACAGAATCTGTTTCAGCTGCTCGCCGATGAGGAATATCAACTCATTGGACCCCGGATTTCCGACCAAGCGATTGTTTACGATCGCATCCACTCGCCGGACGAGCTCCCCATTGGATGGACCGATGAACAGGAAGCCGGCCGCTATCGCCTGAAGCGGCGGAATGACTCGCACTATTTTGGTTTTGTGGTGGGCCCTCACTCCTGGAAGGCCCACCTTCATGTGCCCGTGCAGAAGCTCTGGGAAGCCCAGCGGGACGGGCCGAGTTTCGAAGTGCGACTTCACAACGACTCCCCACCGAAAATGGCGTTTATCGGCGTGCGGGCCTGCGAACTTCGGGCCATCGCCATTCAAGACCGTGTCTTTCTGCAGGGAACGTTTATCGATTCCCATTACCAATCCCGCCGGAAAAATCTGTTTATTGTTGCGGTGAATTGCACCGAGCCCGGGGGCACCTGCTTCTGCACCTCCATGAATGCTGGTCCCCGGGCGGAACAGGGATTCGATCTGGCCCTTACGGAATTAGTCGATAAGAATCGGCACGTTTTTCTGGTGGAAGCCGGCAGCGCCCGGGGTCAGGCCCTATTGGAGCGTCTGCCGCACCGACCGGCCTCCGAGGCGGACAGGCAACTCGCCCGAACCCTGCTGGAAAAGGCCGCTCAGCGGATGGGCCGACAAATGGAAACCGAAGGCCTGAAAGAACGGCTGTACGAGAACCTGGAACATCCCCGCTGGCAACACGTGGCCCAACGCTGCCTGAGCTGTGCCAATTGCACCATGGTGTGTCCCACCTGTTTTTGCACCACGGTCGAGGACGTCACCGATCTGACCGGTGAGACCGCCCTGCGCATCCGTAAATGGGATTCCTGCTTTACCAGCGATTTTTCATACATCCACGGTGGCAGCATCCGCTCTTCCACCTCCGCCCGCTATCGGCAATGGATGACCCACAAACTGGCCGGCTGGCAGGATCAATTCGGCACCCTGGGGTGCGTGGGCTGCGGACGCTGCATTACCTGGTGCCCGGTGGGGATTGATATTACCGAAGAAGCCCGGATCATCCGGGAAAGCACGGTAAACCCGTAACATTGCTTAAAGGCAAATCAAGGAGTCTACAAAATGGAAAACCTGGAGAAAATTCTGGCGCAACATCCTTTCTTCAAAGGCATGCCTCCGGAACACGTGGCGTATCTGGCCGGCTGTGCCGCCAATGCCCGCTACAATCCCGGAGACTTCATTTTCCGCAACGGACAACCGGCCAATCAGTTTTTTCTGATCCGTTACGGAACGATCTCCCTGGAAATTTTTGTGCCCGGTAAAGGGGCCGTCATGATCGAAACCGTGCAGGAGGGCAACGTAATGGGCTGGTCCTGGCTGGTTCCTCCCTACCGCTGGCATTTTGACGCCCGGGCCCTGGAACTAACCCGCGCCATCGTGATGGATGGCGAATGCCTGAGAAAAAAATGTGCCGAAGACCCCCGATTGGGTTTCGAACTGATGTCCCGCATTGCTCGCCTGATCGAAGAACGGCTGCGGGCGACCCAGCTCCAGTTAATCGATATTTATGGCAAGGACTGAAAAAACCGTGGAGACCGGCATGGCAGCACGGCAGGACCCGATGATTCCTCTTCCCTACCGCATCGAAACCGTACAGCGGGAAACCGGGGATACCTTTACTCTGACGCTGGTTCCGGCAGCGGGGGATCAGATCGGCCCCTTTGCGGCGGGGCAATTCAACATGCTCTACATCTTCGGCGTGGGGGAAGTGCCCATTTCCATCAGCGGAGACCCGTCGGAATCCGGAAAACTGGTACACACCATCCGGGCTGTGGGAAGCGTCACCCGGGCCATGCAAAGGCTGAAAGCGGGGCAGGTAATTGGGGTCCGCGGTCCCTTTGGCAGCAGCTGGCCCCTGGAACAGGCCCAGGGCAACGACGTGGTGGTGATAGCCGGAGGCATCGGACTGGCCCCCTTAAGACCGGTGCTGTACACCCTGGTTAAATATCGGGAGCGATTCGGGAAAGTGATCTTGCTGTACGGCTCCCGAACACCGGAAGATATCCTGTTCCGCCGGGAGCTGGAAAAATGGCGTCAACGGTTTGACATGGAAGTCTCCATCACGGTGGATCGGGCCACGGGCCGCTGGCGAGGCAACGTGGGCGTGGTCACCAAGCTGATTCCCCGTGCCCCTTTCGATCCTTACAGCTGTATTGCGATGGTGTGCGGACCGGAGATCATGATGTATTACTCGGTGCTATCGTTAAAGGACCAGGGTGTACCCACGGAATGCATTTATATTTCCATGGAACGCAACATGAAGTGTGCCATCGGTTTTTGTGGACACTGCCAGTACGGCCCTTATTTTATTTGTAAAGAAGGGCCTGTGTTTCGATACGATCAGGTGGAATCCTTGTTGAACAAAAGAGAGATCTAAGCATGGCCGAACGAAAGAAGCCCAAATTAGCCGTCTGGAAATTTGCCTCTTGCGATGGCTGCCAGTTAAGCTTGTTGGATTGTGAGGACGAACTCCTGGCCGTCGCCGACCGGGTGGAGATCGCCTATTTTCCGGAGGCCAGTCGCGCCACCGTGAAAGGACCATACGACCTCTCGTTGGTCGAGGGCTCCATTACCACTCCGCACGATGCGGAACGCATTCATCAGGTACGGCGGATGTCCCGCTTTCTGGTCACGATCGGTGCCTGTGCCACTGCAGGAGGTATCCAGGCCCTGCGCAATTTCCAGGACGTGCGGGAATTCACCTCCCTGGTCTACGCCTCCCCGCAATACATTGAAACCCTGAAAAAATCCACTCCTATCGACGAACACGTGCCCGTGGATTTCGAACTCCGCGGCTGCCCCATTAACAAGTATCAACTGCTGGAGGTCCTGAATGCTTTCCTTAACGGACGCAAACCCAACATTCCCGATTATAGCGTTTGTATAGAATGCAAACGCGGTGGGAATGTTTGCCTTATGGTCGCCCATGGAACGGCCTGCCTGGGGCCGGTTACCCAGGCCGGCTGCAACGCCCTGTGTCCCTCTTACCATCGGGGATGTTTCGGGTGTTACGGCCCCAAAGAACGATCCAATCCCTCTTCCCTGAGCGAGCGATTCCTGCAAATGGGATGGGAACATTCCGAGATTGTCCGTGCTTTCCGGAGTTTTAACGCCTATGCCGAACCATTCAGAAAAGAGAGCGAGGCCCATGAAACCAAATCCTAAAACACAGACCATAAAGGTGGATTATCTGGCCCGGGTAGAGGGTGAAGGCGCCCTGTATGTGCGCATCAAAAACGGTAAAATCAACGATTTAAAATTTAAAATTTTCGAGCCCCCACGGTTTTTCGAGGCCTTCCTGCGGGGTCGCCGATTCACCGAGGCCCCGGACATCACCGCTCGCATCTGTGGCATCTGTCCGGTGGCCTATCAGATGAGCTCCATTCATGCCATGGAAAAGATTCTGGGTATCCAGATCAGCGGCCCCCTGCGGGAACTGCGGCGCCTGCTGTACTGCGGAGAATGGATCGAAAGTCATGTTCTGCACGTATACATGCTCCATGCACCCGATTTTCTGGGCTTTCCGGATAGCATTCAGATGGCGCGAGTGTATCCCGATATCGTCCAGACCGGGCTTCGCCTGAAAAAAATCGGTAACGAGATCGTTCGGGTTCTCGGAGGACGGGAAATCCATCCCATCAATGTCAAAGTGGGAGGATTCTACAAAATCCCTCCCAGAAAAGCCTTTCTGGAGTTACTGGACGATCTAAAATGGGCCCGGGACGCCGCCATCGGTATGGTCCGGTTTACCGCCGGACTGGAATTTCCCGAGTTTGAAAGGGATTACGAATTCGTGGCCCTTTCTCACCCGGATGAATACCCGTTTAACGAAGGACGACTGGTGTCCAATAAAGGCCTGGACATTCCGGTGGATGCCTACGAAGATCACTTCCAGGAAATTCATGTGGAACACTCCAATGCTCTGCATTCGGTATTAAAAGCCCGGGGCGCTTATTTTGTCGGTCCCCTGGCCCGGTTCAATTTAAATTTTGAAAAG
This sequence comes from bacterium, assembly GCA_015485355.1. Classification (GTDB taxonomy): domain Bacteria; phylum Calditrichota; class Calditrichia; order RBG-13-44-9; family J042; genus JAADJD01. Next base: position 4,533 of record WFTQ01000043.1, read on the forward strand.
CTTTCCGCCCTGACCCGAGAGGTGTGCCGGGATGTGGGCTTAATCCCCGAAGTGCGTAATCCCTTCAAAAGCATCGTGGTGCGCAGTGTGGAGACCCTGTACGCATTGGAAGAAGCCATTCGCATCATCGAACATCTGGAAATGCCGGAAGCGCCGGCGGTCGACTATTCAATAAAGCCGGGTACCGGACACGGATGCACCGAAGCCCCCCGGGGAATCTTATACCACCGTTACACCATCGACGCCCAGGGCATCATTCAACAGGCACGGATTGTACCGCCCACTTCGCAGAATCAAAAAACCATAGAAAACGATCTGTATCACTATGTGAGCGGGCATCTGGATTTACCCAAAGAAGAGTTGACCTGGCAATGCGAACAGACCATCCGCAATTACGATCCCTGCATTTCCTGCGCGACCCATTTTCTGCGGCTGGAGATTGAAGAGGTTGAATAAAGGCCCGGCGGAGGGATCGCAGCTCTTTCCCCTGAAGCTTCCGACAGAAAAAACCGAGGGTACGAATGAGAGGGGCCTGAAACGATCGACCATTCCCGGCACGCCTTTTCCACCAGCCGACGGGTATCCTTTGGATGCATGGGGAATGGGAAAGGATTTTTCAAAATCGTTTGCCGGCGTCGAAGCGTTTCCTAAATTGCGTTGAGCGTGGAAATCAAAAATGAACGAGGGGGAACCATGAACTTTGGTGTACCTAAGGAAGTGCGGCCTTTTGAGTTCCGCGTGGGCATGACCCCGGCGGCCGTCGATGCGGTGATTCGCGCGGGGCATCAGGTGTTCATCGAAAAGGGCGCCGGCGACGGTGCCGGATTTCAGGATCAGGACTACGTGGATGTGGGCGCCCATATCGTGTACAGTGCCCACGAGGCCTACGGCCGGGCCGAAGTGGTGGTTAAAGTGTCGCGTCCCACCGAAGATGAATATCGTTTTTTCATCAAGGGACAAACCATCATGTCGTTTTTAAACCTCTCGGTCGCTTCTCCCGATCTGCTGGAAGCCCTGCAGGTCAATCAGATTACTGCCATTGCCTACGAGACCATTCAGTCCCCAACCGGTACCCTGCCGGTACTGTTACCCACCAGCGAGGTGGCGGGACGCATGGCTCCGATCCTTGCCGGGCGCTTGATGGAGAGCCTGGCCGGTGGAAGAGGCATCCTGCTGAGCGGCATTCCCGGTATCCCCCCGGCCCAGGTGGTCATTCTGGGCGCCGGCGTACTGGGTACGAACGCGGCCCGCGCGTTCCACAATATCGGGGCCGAGGTGACCGTCCTGGATAAGAACATGAACGCCCTGCAGCGCATCGACAACCTGTTTAATGGAAAAATATCCACCATGCTGGCCAACCCCTTCAACATCGCCAAAGCGGTCCGCTTCGCCGATGTGCTGGTCGGTGCCGTGGCGATTCCCGGTCAGCGGGCCCCCATTCTGGTGACCCGGGAAATGGTGCGCTCTATGCGCAAGCGGGCCGTGATCATCGACTTTTCCATCGACAACGGGGGATGTGTAGAAACCAGTCGGCCGACCAACCTGAAATATCCATCTTTCGTGGAAGAGGGCATTATTCATTATTGCGCTCCCAATGTTCCTGCTCTGGTAGCCCGCACAGCCAGCTACGCACTATCCAATGCCGTGCTACCCTTCCTGTTGCACATCGGGCAGCAGGGCCTTCCCGAAGCGCTCAAATCCAGTTCGGAACTGGCCCGCGGGGTGAATCTATTGAATGGGAAACTGGCTCATCCGGGTGTGGCAAGCGCGCTGAATAAAAGAGTGGAGGTAACTTTATGAGCTGGCTCAACCTGTACCGCTCCAAAATCATCGATCCCGAAACCGCCGTGAGCAAGGTCGCCTCCGGGGACCGAGTCTATATCGGCGGCGGCGCAGGCGTGCCGCAATTGCTTATCCACGCCCTGATGAATCGGGCGGCGGAACTGAAAAATGTGGAAATTATCCATATCCTTCATTTCGGCGATGCCCCGTACGCCGATCCCCAATACCAACACAGCTTCCGACACAACGCCCTGTTTATCGGGCATAACGTGCGTCAAGCCGTTCAGGAAGGACGGGCCGACTTCACCCCGGTCTTTCTTTCGGAAATCCCTCGACTGTTCAAGCAGGGCCTTTTGCCCATCGATGTGGCCTTTGTGCAACTGTCCCCTCCGGACGAACACGGTTTCTGCTCCTTCGGTGCGGAGGTGGGTACCACCAAACCAGCGGCCGAAAGCGCCAAAATCGTGATCGCCGAAATCAACCGCCAGATGCCCCGGACCCATGGCGATAGCTTCATCCACGTGCGGAACCTGGATTTTGTGGTGGAAGTGGACTATCCCCTGCCCGAGGCGCCTCAGGGTGGGGCCGAAGAGGTGCACCGCCGCATCGGGGAAATCATCGCCGAAATGATTCCCCACGGAGCGACCCTACAAATGGGCATCGGTAGTATCCCGGACTCGGTGCTGGCCAACCTGTCCAATCACCGGGACCTGGGGATTCACACAGAGCTGTTCTCCGACGGCGTGGTGCGCCTGGTGGAAGAAGGCGTCATCACCGGCGCCCGAAAAACCCTGCACCCGGGGAAGGTGGTCGCCGGATTCCTGTTCGGTTCCAAAAAACTCTATCAATTTATCGAAGACAATCCAATCATCGAGATGCACCCCACCGACTACGTTAACGATCCTTTCATCATCGCCCAGCACGAGAACATGATCAGCATTAACAGCGCCCTGGAAGTGGATCTGACCGGACAGGTTTGTGCAGATTCCATCGGCCCCAAATTGTACAGCGGGGTGGGCGGACAACTGGATTTCGTTCGGGGAGCCGCCCGGTCCAAAGGCGGTAAACCGATCATTGCCCTGCCGGCCACCGCCAAAAAGGGCGCCCTCTCGCGCATCGTGCCTCTCCTAAAACATGGTGCCGGGGTAACCACCACCCGCAACGATGTCCATTACGTGGTCACCGAATATGGAGTGGCCCATTTGTACGGCAAATCCATTCGCCAACGCGCCCAGGCACTGATCAACATCGCCGCCCCTCAATTCCGGGAAGAGCTGACCCGAAAAGCAAAGGAACTTCATTATCTATAAAATACGATTTGGATTGAAATGTTATAGCGTGACCCTTATCTTATATTCAGGAAGTAGAAAACAAGAAGCATAAAAATACAGCACGGGCGTAGGCCCCGACGATGGGAATAAACAATTTGATGCAATAAAAATTCAGCCGGCTGCCGAAGATAACATCGATGGAGATAGATACACCCACGGTGTGGTAAAACCGTGGCAAGGGGGACATAGAGGAGAATTGGTATGACCAGGCAGCCGGGTATTGTTTGTATCGCCCTGGGCAATCCTCACCGCGGGGACGATGCAGCGGGACCTCACATCCTGAAACGGCTTCGCGACCGCCTTCCTTCCACTATTCCCTGCCTGATGCTGGGCGACGACCTGACGCAGCTTATAGAACACTTAAGAGATGTTCAAACCGTTTTTCTCATCGATGCCTATCACACTACCACCGCCGGAGCACCGGATATCCTCCGCCTGGAAATTACCCCCCACACCCTGCAACAATCACATCTTCCCGCCATATCCTCTCACAACCTCTGCCTGAAACAAGTGTTGGAAACGGCTCTGGCGTTACATCGACGGTTGCCGTTCATTGTATTTTACGGCATTCGGGGACGTCGATTTACGCACGGAGCCCCGCTCAGCCCCTCGGTTCAAAAAGCCCTGTCGAAAGTTACGGATCAGATCACCGCAGAAGTGCATCGGCGGTTACGGTTGCAAACGATTTCACCCTTTTCGGGGGGTTGGAAAATGAAACCCATTTTGCGGGAAGGTGTTTCGGAGACGGTTTTCTTCCGAAAATCCATGCCACACCTAAACCCTGTAAAACCTGAAAGGAGTGAGGAATGGTGAAGGCCAGGGAAAAGCTGAAACCCTATCTTTTGGCGCAGTACTGCAAAGGGTGCGGGCGCTGCATCGAGGCCTGTGCCCAGAACTGCATTGAGTTTAGTGATGAGATTCACCCGTTGACGGGACTGATACCGGTAACAATTGTGCTCGACGCCTGCACCGGATGTGGCCTATGTTTCAGCGCCTGTCCGGAGCCGTATGCTTTGTTGCCCATAGCCGAGGAACCGGTTGGGGAAATTCAGGATGTGGACGATTTGCTGGGCCAAGCCCCGCCGGCACCCGAGCCGGTGCCCCAACCCGATCAGATCATTCCCCTGCCGGAGACCGAGCCCATGATCCTGAAGGGAACCTACGCCGCCGCAATCGGGGCCATTCTGGCGGGCTGTCGCCACTTCTTCGGCTATCCGATTACTCCCTCCACCGAAGGCGCCGAATTGATGGCCAAGGTTCTGCCCAGGTTAAACGGCGTCTTTATGCAGGCCGTAAGTGAGGTGGCCACGGTAAACCACCTTTACGGCGCAGGCGGAGCCGGAGTGCGTTCCATGACGTTTACCTCCTCTCCCGGCTTCAGCCTGATGCTGGAAGGCATCTCCTACATGATTGGCGCGGAATTGCCGGCGGTGTTCATCAATGTGATGCGAGGGGGGCCGGGTCTGGGCAATATCGCCCCGGAACAATCGGACATTAAACTGGCCTGCCACGGATTGGGCCATGGAAACACCCATGCCATCGTCCTGGCCCCCAACTCGCCCCAGGAGATGCTGGACTTCACCATGATGGCCTTCGATCTGGCCTTCAAATACCGCAATCCGGTCATCCTGCTGGGCGACGGCTATTTAGGACAGATCACCGGCAAGGTCACGCTGCCCCGATACATGATCAAACCGGGCGTTCCGGAATGGGCCGTGCCGGGCGACGCTTCGCATCGCCGGAACCTCATCAATTCGATATACCTGAGCGAGGCGGATCTGGAGAAGCATAATCAGCATCTGGTCGAAAAATACCGGGAAATGGAAGCCCATGAACAACGGGCCGATTGTTATTTTTGTGACGACGCCGACTACTTGCTGGTCGCTTCCAACACGCCTTCGCGGATGGTCAAAGGAGCTGTGCAGGCGTTGCGGCAGGAAGGCATTCGAGCGGGGCTGTTCCGGCCGATCACCCTGTGGCCTTTCCCCATCAAACACCTGATCCCCCTGCTGGAACGCGCCAAACACATTGTGATAGTGGAGGCCAGCAACGGTCAGCTGGAAGATGAGTTGCGGCTGGCCCTCAGCAAGGCCGGTATCCGGGATTATCCGCCCATCGATCATATCCGGCACATGGGTGGGGTACTACCACAACAACACGAAGTGGAAGAAAAGATCATGGAATTAGAGGGGGTGCCGTCATGAGTGCATTCTATCGATTTTTCGAACGTCATGCCCATGGCGAAGGGTTAAAAGGCCATTCCACCCACTACTGTCCCGGTTGCGGCCATGGGCTGGTTCATAAATATATGGCCGAAGCCATTGAGGAGCTGGGCATCCAGGATCGTACCATCGCCATTTCCCCTGTAGGCTGTGCGGTATTCATGTACTATTACCTGGACGTGGGGAATTCCCAGGCGGCCCACGGTCGGGCACCGGCGGTGGCCGTGGGGCATAAAATGGCCAACCCCGACTCCATCGTCATTAGTTATCAGGGGGATGGGGACCTGGCCTCCATCGGGCTGGCGGAGATCATCCAAACGGCCCAGGTCGGGGTGCCCATCACGGTCATCTTCATCAATAACGCTAACTACGCCATGACGGGTGGACAAATGGCTCCCACGACTCTCCCGGGCCAGAAGACGACCACCACTCCCGAGGGCCGCTCCCGCCTGCTGGGCGAACCCATCCGCATGGCCGAATTGATGGCGCAGCTGGACGGCCCCATCTATGTGGAGCGGGTGGCCCTGTACGATAATAAACAGCGCGTGCGGGCCCAAAAAGCCATCCGAAAAGCCCTGCAGCTCCAAGTCGAAAACCGCGGGTTCAGCTTTGTGGAAGTGTTGTCGGAGTGTCCCATTCAGTGGCACATGTCCGTAGCCGAAGCGGAAAAGTGGGTCAAAGAGGAAATGACCCGTTACTTTCCCTTGGGGGTGAAAAAGGACGTCCCCACCGAACCCTGGTTCCACCTGGATGAACCCTCTTACGATGCGGATCAGGTGTTCCAGACCATCGGTGTTCCTGAGGAAAGGGCGCCCCGCTTTGGTAAGGGTTTTCCCTCTCACATTGCAGATCGGGATATCGCCTTGAAATTTGCCGGGGCTGGGGGCGATGGAGCTCAAACAGCGGCCTTGCTGGTCACCCGCGCCGCCATTAACGAAGGTTTCGATGCCACCCACATTCCCAGTTACGGCCCGGAATCCCGTGGCGGCACTTCGTACGCGGACGTGCACATCGCCGAAGAAGAAGTGCTTTCCCCCGCAGCCCCCAATCCTCACATCCTGGTGGCCTTCAATGCGCCCAGTCTGGCTAAATTCGGCCCCACAGTGCCGCCAGGGGGCATCATTCTCTTCGACCGCTCGGTCATTTCGGAAATCCCCTCACTGGATCCATCGGTAAAACTTTACGGCATCCCCTTTACCGAAATCGCCGTGAACCTGGGTAAACGCATGGTGAAAAACATTGTGGCCCTGGGAGCTTTGCAAGCCGCTACAGAGCTTTTTCCGGAAGCGTCGTTCCTGTACGCCATTGGAGAGGCTTTGAAGGATAAAAAGGATCTGGTCCCGCTAAATGAAAAAGCGTTTCGCGCCGGAGTAGAATCCTGGAAGAAATCGTGGGTCGAAGGCGCATGAAGAAGACAGGACCCACTCGATAGACGTCGCCCTATCGAGTGGGTCACTGAGTTTAAACCTTTCCCCCAAAATCCCTCCATGAACCGCGCGGGTTCAAAAATTATGAGCCGCCGGAGATGAAACCGGGACTGTTTCATTTTTTGTGGGGAACCCATTATAGGGAATTGCAATTTCAATTTTCCATCAAACGGTATATCCTATCGGGCCGCAATTTGGGCCCCATGGCGGATGGCCGTCTTCCTTTTCTTTGAGATGTCCACATGGGCCGGGAAACGGCTGTTTTCCAGAACCGCACCCGCTGGAAACATGCTTTTGGGTGTCAGGTGGGTTTTCCCCATGCTTGTTGTTCAACCGAAACCGGAGGGAGATTCTACTTTTTCGCCAAAGGAACGGGGCAAAATCTCTAAGCGTGTCATACCATGCTCTTTGTTCGTCGCGGTAAGGCGGATGATTATCGTGCTTGTTTATTTTCTGACAGAGCTTGCGCCACCTGTTTACAGAGAAGCCAAATTCCTCTGTATGGGGATAAAACCCGAGAGTAATCTCTTTAGGCTTAATGAAATGCTGTGATTCATCAAATTCAATAATGAGTTTATGTTTAGGAATGAAATAATCTACTCTTGGTAAGCTCTTTGCGTTGACGAAGATGTAACGCCCTCTATAATTTTGAAGCGCCTGATAAATTGGTATTAAGTATTCATAAACACCGGTATACAAGTAGCCGTCCAATCTAACAGGCAAATTGATGCCGTAATTAATTTCAATATCATCAAAGATCGCGGCTAACAAATTGTTGATGGACTCCTTACAATCTCGGCATCGCTCGTTGTGGTCGCTTGTTATCATAGTATGTAAGCATCCGACCAACCACGGATTAACGGATGGAAATCGATGTTGAGGATAAGAATTTAGGTATTTTTCTCTAAATCGATTTCAGGGGGTAAGTTTTCTACTTTGCGGCAGGTTTCCAGTTCTGAGGCAGCAGTTCCTCCAGCTGCTTATAGGGATGGGTGCCAATGCGGCTCAGCACATCATTCAGATCGGCGAACGGCTCCAGCCCCTGCAATCTGGCCGAGACCAGCAGGGTGTACATGACTCCACCCCAGCGACCCACATTCTC
>WFTQ01000044.1 GCA_015485355.1 bacterium
TCCGGTAGGACAAAACTATTGACGCTTCGAAGAACAAACTCCAATCTGGCAATTTGCATTACGGAAGTCCCTCTTTTATCTCCCCATAGGGCCGACCAACTGATCTGCCTGCCAGAATCGTACGGTTGTGAGTCCCAAAAGAAATGCTAAACCTAATTTAAACAAATCAAGGCCATTGTCAAGACAAAATTGGGGGAAATTTTAATTTGTACATATTGACAGAAAGAGGGGTTTCTCGCCCCCGAGAAACCGGTGTCCCCCATCGAACGAGTGAGGGGTACGACGGGTTTGGTGGGAAGCATGAATCCGCCGGAAAACGCATTAGCCCTGGCCCACGACCAGGGCTGAAAATAGTTGCGAATACGGGTTATTGAATGCCCATTTTTTTCTTTAGTTCTTCCAGGGATTCGGTGGCTTTGGCTTTTGAAGGGGTTGAGAGTACTTCATCGATTTCCTCGTCCACCGAAGCAGCGGTTTCCGCCATTTCACCATAAGCCTCCGCCAGAGATTCTTCTTCGATCACTTTGGTTTTCATCTTCTCCAGCATGGCGATAGTGCTGGAGGTGTCCATTTTGGACATCTGCTGGTTGATCTTGCGCATGGACTGAGCCGTTCGCGCCCGCGCCTTCAGGGTGATCAGTTCGTTTTCATATTTGGCAATCATTTGTTTTAACTTCTCCACTTTGACCTGAAGTTGATCGGCCAATTTTTTCTGCTGACGATGTTCCGCCATCAAAGTATGAGCCCGCTCCAGGGCTTCTTCTTTCTTCGCCAGGGCTTCGGTAGCCAATCGTTCGGCCTCGGCGGTATCCAATTCCCCTGCTTTCATTTTCTGAAGCAACAACATGGCCTTGCGCTCGTAATCGGCAGCCCGCTTTTTCTGATCTTCGGCATCTTTTTTGAGCCGAATCGCTATGGCCTTGACCTCGGCCAAACTTCGCATAGAATCGGTTAAACTCTTCTTTAAATCCCGAATCCCCTGCTCGGTCATTTTAATCGGATCTTCCAGTTTTTCCACAACAGAGTGACTTTCCGCCTGAACGATTTTGAAAATGCGTTGAAACAATCCCATAAATCCCTCCTGTTGGTTCATTTAATTTTTCATGTAATCCAGCAATCGGGGACCAAACTCGGCCATGGCCAGGGAGAGTGCTTCTATGGATGCCTCCAGTTCATTGAAATCCAGATGTTCCAACTGAAGCGTGTCCCGGAAAAAGATATATTTTCCTTCCTCATCCATCACAAAGGCGCCATGGACCAGTTGCCGATTCCATTGCAACAATTTTTTGAACAAATCCGCCGGTTGCCGGGGCACTTCCATCACAAACTGTTCCAGAATTACAATGGGGGCCTCGCAATCGATGATCAGATTTTTTATCCCTCTGTCCTCATCTTCCACCACCACCAGTTCTTCGCTTGGATTTTCTTCAACAATCTTCACATCCATATCCAGCAAAAATTGCTTGACCCGTTCAAACTTGTTCTCCATAGGGTTTCCTCCTGCTTTCGTTTTAATGCTTTACGCCCCAATGGCCTAAAAGTTTAGCGAAAGTTGCTTTCCCCCTCCCCGCTATAGCGAGTATAAAATATTGGTATTTACCCGGACAGGCAAGTGGAACCCTACATACCGGTATGCCGGTAAGGGTTTCCTTACGCCTTTGCCTGCACGGCCGCAGGCAAGATGAAAAGGCGCACACAAAGCCCGGGGATAAGCGACTCCCGCCGTGAATGCATTCCTCGATTCCATGGAGTGGTACAGATTGCGTGCCCAGAGAAACGGGCAATTCACACAAGCCGTCTCAAAATCCGAGCTCTTGTCCTGCGGATATAGCGCTTGCCTGTTAAAACGAATCCCATTATACAGGCCGACAAGAAAGCTTCGCTCGCATTCTGCCGGGTTTGGGTAATCCGTCCGGGAGCCTGAAAGCACAATCATCCGTAAGGAACGGTCAGCAGCCGAATAAAGTCCGTTGTGTACCGTTTGATCCGCTCCGGTGTTGCGGCGGCGATAATACCGGGGGGTAAGCCAGGGAATGGTGCATCCTCCACTCCATACCCCCAAACCTTCCGGAGGAAGGCATCGCGGCCAGGCTTACCCCCTCACTTCGTTATGACGGGAACGTCGAGACACCGTAAATCTGGGTTCCAATTTAATAAAGATGTGATGGATATGAGGCAGTTGAGAGCGTATTTGTTCCTCGCATGCCAGAATCAGCGATTCTTCGTTGTTCGACGCCGGGTTGCTCGACAGCACCAGATCGAGATACAGGTTGGTAAAATTGTTTTCTTTGATGATTCTTAAATCGTGGTAGCCTTCGCAACCGGGATGTTGTTGGCAAAAGCGTTGAACGATCGTTTCGATTTTCCGGTATTCCGGGGTGCGTTTCATAACCGGATCCACGTGGACGGTAGCGTACACACCCAGTCGGTCTTTCAGCGCCCGATCCACGTTTTCGGAAATTTGATGCGCCGCCCAGAGAGACAGGTCTTCATCGACTTCAATATGGAGGGAAATGATTTTTTGGTGGCCGTAGCTGTGCACCACCACATCATGAATCCCCTGCACTCCTTCAACGTTCAGGGCGATATTTTCCACATCCGTCAAAAGTTTGTTGTCTGCTTTGGTACCAATCAAGTCGTCCATGGACTCTTTGGAAATGCGATAAGCCGTGTAGAAGATGAACAGCGAGATGATCAAACCCATCCAGCCGTCCAGGTAATGATAGTCGAAGCGGGCAAAGATCATGGCAATGACCACGAGGGCCGAGGAGATTGCATCGGCCCGATGATGCCAGGCATCGGCTTCCAGTATCGGGAGCCCCGCCTGACGAGACAATCGCATTACAAATCGGGCTAAGGCTTCTTTGACCACAATAGTCAGCAGTACAACACTGATGATCGTCCAGGAAGCCTGGATCGCGACCGGCTGTAAGATCCGTTCCACGCTGTACTTTCCCATTTCGAAACCCGCCACTGCCAGCAGGGTTGCGATCAGAATGGCGGCCACATATTCCGCACGACCGTGGCCGAATGGGTGCTTGTAATCTCCCGGCTTGGCGGCGATTCGTAAAGAGATGAGCAGTATAATAGAGGTGGTGATATCCGATAAGGTATGAATCGCATCCGCCAATAATGCCAGACTTCCGGTAATAACGGCAATGCCCGCCTTTACGGCAAACAGGGATCCGTTGACCGCAATACTAATCCATCCCCCCAACCGACCGATCCGTTTACGGTCCACCGGATGTCCGCCGGAGGCCCTGGAATGATCATTGTAAAGCCACCTGTATGCCACTCCCACCAACACCACTGTTTGATTTCCACCGTTGCTTCGGATAATTTAAAGACTCGATGCGAATATACAAGCGCATTCCTCAATTTTTCCCCTATTTGACACAGGTAATGGGTTGTACTCGAACGGTTTGCCCCACTGTTAAGACGGCAAAATATACTCCGGATGGAATGGGATTCAGAAAATCCGTGCGCCCCTCCCAGACAAATCGGTGCCGTCCGGGCATCAGCAAACCGTCGAAGATGGTGGCTACGGGTATGCCTCTCAAATCGTAAATCGTGAGCCGAACCGAGCGAGGCTGTCGGGGGTTGGCATGCCGGGGTGGCACGAGTATCTGAAAGGTGGTACCACGATTAAAGGGATTGGGGAAATTCGGCAGCAAAGCCACCGTCAGAGGCAACAGGGGTTTCTGTAAAACGACCTCCAGCGGGCCAAAATCCTGGGTCCGGCCATGGAAATCGACACTACGAATCAGATACTGAATGCGTCCCGGTTCAGCGGTCTGATCCACATACTCATACCGTTTTCCGGAAACGGCGCTTCCCTGCCCCCTCAATGAAGGCTCTGTTTCGTAGCTGGCAATGCTCAGAAACCGATCCTCCGTGACCTGTTTCCGTAAAATGACGAATCCCGCATTATCGATTTCGGCCGCCGTCTCCCATTGCAAACGTATCCCTGCGGGGGTAACGGTGACCGTATACCCTTTCATAAAAACGGGTAACCCGGCATCCCCACGAATGTGGGTCTCGTACCAGTCCAGGAATGGTGCCAGACCGGGAGCGCGGGTTTTTTGTCCCGTGGAATCGGCGGCCTCAATGTAATATTCCACCCGGGTGATTCCGGCACTCAGAGGAATGGAAAAGGAGAAAGTGCTATCATTGACCCGTTGAACCCCCGTGGATTTCCAGGAATCAACCATGTCTGTTCTCCAGAACACCGAACTTTTCCCGGCGTCAATCCCGGGGCCGTTGATATGAACGAACTCTCCGTATAAAGCGGCCGTCGCCGTGGTTAACGTATCGACGGGAGTATGCCGTATCCCGGGACCATCCTGAATATAGTCCAGGATGTACAATCCATAGGTTCGGACGGACACCAGAAGATTGCGGGAAGGCAGATATGGGAACACTCCCCAGGCACCGCGGTAAATGCCGCTGACATTGGGATCTTCCCAATCGTAAACCCCCACTTCCACCGGGTTCGCCGGATCCGAGGCATCCACTATTCGAAGCCCCTCCGTCCAGTAGGACATGTATATCAGGTTCCGGTACCAGTAGGAATGATGCAGAGACGCCTGACCGGTATGATTGGTTGCGGTGTAATACTGACTCTTCAGCACAGGGGACGCCGGTAAAACCGATACGTCCCAGATCTGAAGATGACCTCCCAGGCTATCCGGCCCTTCTCCGGGCGCGTATTCGTGGTCCACGGTCAGATATTTCCCACTATCATGAAGCCAACCACTATGGGTTTTGGGCAAAACGGTTCCAAAATTGGCGATCAACGTGATGTTCGAAGGGTCGGCGACATCCAACACATCAACGCCTTTATTAAACAGAAAACCATAGGCCGTATCGTTGCGCACGTAAATATGATGATAGCCGGCGGAATAATACCCGATTTGTACGGGGTTTACAGGATCGGAAATGTCTAAAAGGATCGTGCTCATGCCTGCCGGTCCGCCCTGGGTATCGATCAAATACAATCGCTCCCGCCGTTCATCCACCCAGGGTTTATAGGCTTCGGTAAAGTTTTGATTATAAATACCCGCCTCCACCGCATTGTACGGGTCCCGGACATCGATAATTTGCAGCGGACCCGGTTGCATGGTGGCATATACATATCCTTTGCTATAGGGCTGGGCGTAATACAATCGATCGGTATTCGGCGGTTTGGGAACAAAACTGGCCTCGACCGGATTGGCCGGGTCGGTAACATCAATAATCGCCACACCGCCATCGGTCACAGCAACAACGGCATACTCACGGCCACCCCGACAAAATCCCCAGACGTTTCCAATCGAGTTGTTTACACTATGGTGAGTCAAATCCAGACTCCCCAGTAAATTCACATTTTTTACAATTTGCGAAGGCAAAGCCGTAAACATGGCAGGCACCATCACCCAAAACCACAGCCAATAACCCCAAGCTATTTTACCCGGATTTTCCAACTTGAAGATCATGGTTGTCTCCAAAAAATTTTGGATGAAAAACATCTGCTCCCCCGATCCCATCTCCAAATTGTCCGACACACAATCGGGGGAAGGCCTCCCTGCCGGGTATCGGTCAAAGAACCGGAATGAGCGCCACCCGGGGTTCAACCGACTGGTTCGGTAGCCGGGCGGTTCCCTTAGGGCACCCGTTAACCGGTAAGACCGGACGGCGATCGTTTTTGTTCTTACGGTTCTTCAAAATCCTGCCTGGCTTACATTCATTCGTTTGGCAGGACGATCGATACGATGTTTCTTCCATCCGCCGGCCGGTTCCAATTTCCGGAAGCCGTTTGAGAATTTTCTGATGAAAATCGCCGAACCGCATGCCTGCAGGAGAAAGGAAAGAATCCCATCATGGTGTTGTATTCAGGCTCTCGTCCGCCGCGTTTACAACAGGGGGGCGTGCCGGTCACTCAAATTTTTCTTCCTTTGGATCTCGAGTCATCAGATCGTACACGGCCTGAAGGGGGGATTTGTTGGTAAAAAGCACTTGGAACACCTGTTCGGAAATCGGCATTTCCACCCCCAGTTGATCACACAGCTGATGAACCGATCGGGTGGTTTTGACGCCTTCGGCCACCATGACCATTTCCTGGAGCACATCATCCAGGTGTCGCCCGCGCCCGATCTGTTCCCCCACATATCGGTTGCGGCTGTGGCGACTCATACAGGTGACAATCAGGTCCCCCATTCCCGACAGTCCGGCGAAGGTTTCCCTTCGGGCTCCCAGCATCACGCCCAGGCGGGTCATCTCCACCAACCCCCGGGTCAACAGGGCGGCTTTGGTATTGTCCCCGAATCCGGCCCCATCGGCAATCCCCGCAGCAATGGCAATCACGTTCTTTAGCGCGCCTCCCAGTTCCACACCGATCAGATCGTCACTGGAGTAGACCCGAAAATACTCCGTCCGAAACAGTTCCCGAACCTTTCGGGCGGTTTCCAGATCGCGGGAAGCCGTCACCACCGCGGTGGCGATTTTGCGGCTCACTTCCTCTGCGTGGCTGGGGCCCGATAACGTCGCGATATGGTCCAACGAGACGCCGGTGGTCTGGGATATCACCTCGGACATCCGCATCAGGGTGTCGTTTTCGATGCCCTTGGAAACACTGATAAGAATTTTTTCGCTTTTCCGGGTGGGAAAAGATGCGCAAACCGAACGCATGGCATGGGTGGGCACCGCCAGCACAAGGAAATCGCCGAAATCATAGGCATGGGACAGCTCACCGGTCAATTCCAACTTTGGGGGAAACGGTACACCCGGCAGGTAACGCGCATTCACCCGTTCCTCTTTCATTCGGGAAAACTGTTGGGCATCGCGCACCCAAAGGTGTACGGAATATCCCTTTTCGGCCAGCAGAATCGCCAGCGTGGTTCCCCAGCTGCCTGCACCGATTACCGATACCCGCGTCATTGCGTCCCTTCCTTTGAAGTGAATCGTCGATATCGGCCGTTAATTCCAGCATCACCCCCATTTGACGCCCGACCTTCAGACGGCTAAAATATCCTCCAGCCGTTTTCCGGTCAGAATGTATAGGATATCTTGATATTTTTTACTGGTATTGCGAATAATTTCCTCCGGCAAAGGTGGTGGAGGCGGGGTTTTATCCCAATCCAGGGATTCCAGATAATCGCGCACATACTGTTTATCTAAACTGGGCTGGGAGCGTCCCGGTGTATACGTTTCCCGGGGCCAGAAGCGCGAAGAGTCCGGCGTCAGCAGCTCATCAATCAGTAACAATCGACCCTCCTGGGTCAGTCCAAACTCAAACTTGGTATCGGCGATAATAATGCCTTTGGGTTCGGCCGTTTCCACCGCCCTCTGGTAAATTTTCAAACTGATGTCCCGCACACGATCCGCCATCTCTTTGCCTATCAACCGAACCATCTGATCGAAAGTGATGTTTTCATCGTGTCCGGACTCGGCCTTTGTCGAGGGCGTGAACAAGGGTTCCGGAAGGCGATCGGCCTCCCGGAGTTGTTCCGGAAGGGGAATGCCATGCACGGTGCCGTGCCTGGTGTACTCTTTCCAGCCCGAACCAGCCAGATATCCCCGGACAATACATTCCACGGGAAGAGGACGCGTCTTCCGGACCAGCATGGCGCGACCGGTCAGCAGTTCAGGATAACCGGCAAAAGGCTGCGGAAACTGCAACACCTGGTCGGTAATCCAGTGATTGGGCACAATATCCCTGGTAATCTCGAACCAGAATCGAGAAATCTGCGTCAGTACAATTCCCTTTCCGGGTATGGGCTCGTTCATGACCACATCGAAGGCCGAAATGCGATCGGTGGCCACAATCAACAAACGGTGTTCATCGACTTCATAAATATCCCGCACCTTTCCCCGGTTTTGCAGTCGAGCGCCGGGAATTTGAGTCCGGGCCACAACATTCCGTTTCATCGAACCTCCTGATTTTATCCTGATTTCGACAGTTGAATCCGGTTCTCCTGCCCCTTCAGCAACCGCTGAATATTACCGCGATGGGTAAAAATAATCAATGCCGGAATAAAGAGACTGAAAATGAGTAACTCTACCGGTACCGCCTGATGCAGAGCATATTTTTGAATCGCGAGGGTGACGGGTACTGTTAAGGAGGCCAGTATCGATCCCAGGGAGACGTATCGGGTGATGGCCACGGTCACCACAAATACGCAAAGACCAACGAGAACCGCAAAGGGTGCCAGACCGATGATGACTCCGGCTCCCGTCCCCACGCCTTTTCCCCCGCGAAATCCCGCGAAAATCGTCCAGATGTGTCCGAATACGGCGCTTAACCCTGCCAGAATTTGGAGATCGATGGACGGCCAGCTAACGCCCTTCAGGGCCAATTGGTACACCCAGATCGTGGGTACCAGACCCTTCAACATATCCACGAACAGAACAAATACACCCGCCTTCCAGCCCAATACACGAAAAACATTTGTGGCGCCCGCATTTCCGCTCCCGTACTGACGAATATCAATGCCTTTCAAAAGTCTTCCAGTAATAATGCTGGTAGGGATGGAACCCAAAAGGTAACTGATCAACACCATGATGATCACATATTCCATACGCCTTTCTCCCGGGGTTTAATCCTGATTCCAATAATGCGGACCATGCGCCCAGAACCTCTCTCTATGGTTTCGCAATAATCCGTCCGATGCGATAGACGCGGTGCATGGACTCCAGCTCCGTGTCTGTTAACAAGCGTTGGGCATCGTCCGGATTTACGACAATGATCAAGCCGATACCCAGATTAAACGTTTGCCGCATGTCTTCCTCCGGCACCTTCCCCAATCGCTGAATCAGTTCAAATATAGGCAACCGGGGCAGGTTTTCCCATTCAATTTCCAGGTCCAACGCCGCGGATAGCAAGCGCCGGGTGTTTTTGACCATTCCCCCACCGGTAACATGGGCCAGTCCCCGGACATCATACTTTGAGACGACGCGGCGAATAAACGGATAATAGTTGACATGGATTTTCAACAACTCTTCGGCCAGGGTACATTTCAGTTCCGGCACATAGGCATCCAGATGAAAATGGGATAATAACACCTTGCGGGCCAGGGTAAACCCATTGGTATGCAATCCGCTGGAAGCCACCCCTATCAAACAATCCCCTGGTTGAATTCGGGTTCCATCAATAATCCGGGTCTCTTCCACCACCCCTACAATGGTGCCCGAAATATCGTATTCACCCGGCTGATAAAAGTCCGGCATTTCGGCGGTCTCGCCCCCTATAAGCGGCATCCCGGCCAGTTCGCAGGCCCGGGCAATGCCTCCCACCACTTCCTGGTAAACCGGGGGGTCCAGATGAGCGCAGGCAAAATAGTCCAGAAAGAATAACGGTTGCGCACCACTGACGGCAATATCGTTGATGCAGTGATTGACCAGATCCTGACCGATGGTATCGTGCTTTTCCGCCAGAATGGCGATTTTAATCTTGGTTCCGACCCCATCTGTGGAGGACACGAGTACCGGTGCCCGGAATTGTTGAGACGGAAACCGGTAAAATCCGGAGAACAATCCCACACCCGAGAGCACTTCGGGTGTATAGGTACGCTGAATGCGGGCATTCAGTTGATGGAGGGCTCCTTCCGCCTTTTCAATGTCTACACCTGCCCGGCGATAAGTAAATTTTTCTTCCATTACGGTTCCCGGCGGTCCTTATAAAACTTTCCCAGTTGCTCCATATACAGCAAACGTACCTTTTCGAAAAATTCCAACACAAACGTTTCCCGGTAATCGGGGTAGGTCCATTCTAAAGGTTGGAAGTGTTTCTGTCGGTACCGTAGATGCAGGTCCCCGAAAATGCCTCGTCCCAGATACACCCGATGGTCATAGTCCTTGGTCGTGGCCAGAACCAGCTTTGCCGGAGCAATATATCCCGGATCCAGATTGACCCGGCGTTTCCCCCCAACACGAAAGCGATTCTCGATCTGATTGGTAGCCAGCTTGATATCCGGTAGCGTTTCCGCGGGAATCAGCCGCCGAAACGCTACCAGGCGTTTTTTTAACGGTTCACCCATTTCCGGTTCATAATACCGGGTATGGGTAAAAGCATACCATTCGCCGATCACATCCATGGTAAAGAACAGCGTTTCCAATTCCTTCCGCAGGGAGTCCCACAAGAGTGGTTCCGCTACGGTTACGGCGCATATGAGCTTCACCGGAGGATGGACTTTCACCACTCCCATCGATACTCAGGCGCTGACCTCTTCGGCCTCCTCATACATTTTATCGATAACATCCTTGTACCGTTCTTCCACGATCCGCCGCTTAACTTTCAGGGTAGGGGTCAATTCCCCGCTTTCGATAGTGAACGGTTCTTCGATAAGGGTAAATTTTTTAATGCGTTCGTAGCGGGCCAGGTCTTTGGATACCGCATCGATTTCCTGCTGATACAGCTTCTGAACATCGGGATGATTGAACAGTTCCTGGGTGGACTGAAACTGGATGCCCCGTTCTGCGGCAAACTTTTTCAGCACGTCCAGGTTGGGAACAATCAGGGCGGAACAGAATTTGCGTTTATCTCCGATCACCACCGCTTGTTCGATGTATTGCGAGGTAATCAACAGGTTTTCAATCGGTTGAGGAGCCACGTTCTTGCCCCCGGCGGTAACGATGATGTTTTTCTTCCGGTCGGTAATGGCCAGGAAGCCGTCGTCGTCGAACACCCCAATGTCGCCGGTGTGGAACCACCCTTCTTCATCGATGGCCTCTTTGGTGGCCGCCTCGCTTTTGTAATAGCCTTGCATGACGTGGGGACCCCGGGTCAGAATTTCTCCGTCCTCGGCGATTTTGACTTCGACGTTATCCAGGGGTAATCCGACCGTGCCGAATTTGAATTTATTCAGTCGGTTCACCGTAATCACAGGGGAGGTTTCTGTCAGGCCGTAACCTTCCAGGATCAGAAGATTGGCGGAGGAGAAAAACTCGCCGATTTCTTTGGAAAGGGGTGCGCCGCCGGAGACGAAGAATTTAATACGGCCGCCCACTCGCTCCCGCAGTTTAGAAAACACCAACTTGTTGGCCAGATTATACTTAAAGCGGAACATGCCGCCGGGAACGGGCTGGCCCTTCATCTTATACTGCAGGGCCTCCTTGCCCACACCAATGGCCCATAAAAACAGTTTCTTCTTGAAGGCCGACCCGGCTTCCAGGGATTCCATGACCCGAGCATACACTTTCTCGAAGAAACGCGGCACACTGGCCATGAGGGTGGGGCGAACTTCCAGTAGATTTTCCGGCACCGTATCGATCGATTCGGCATAGGCCACGGTGGCCCCAACATAATTGGCCAGAAAATGTCCCACCATGCGCTCGAAGACATGGGACAACGGCAGGAACGACAGAAACGTATCCGAAGCATCGATCGTAATGGCCCTCAATGAACCCTCGATATTGGAAAGGAAATTGGAATGGGTGAGCATCACCCCCTTGGGTTCCCCGGTGGTACCGGAAGTATAAATAATCGTGGCCAGATCGCCGGGTTCGATCTGAGCCACACTTTTTTCAATAAAATCCGGGGTCTTCTGAAGATGTTGCTCTCCTTGCTTTTGCATTTCGGCCAGTGTGATCAGTTTGTCGTGCGTCACTCCCTCGGGATCGATGATGACAAACTTTTCCACCTGAGGCAACTCGCCTTCAATCTCCTTGATTTTGTTGAATTGATGCGCATTGGAAACAATGACCACCTTGGCGTCGGAATTGTTGGTGATAAATTTGATGTGGGGGGCAAGCAAAGTGGGATAAATGGGTACGGTGACCGCACCGTTTGTTAAGATTGCGAAATCACAGAAGGCCCATTCATAGCGATTTTCGGATAAAAGCACCACTTTATCGCCCTTTTTCACCCCCAGGGTGGCCAAACCCGCTGCAAGGGAATCCACCGTTTTCTGAATGTCCTTAAAAAGGATCGATTTAAATGCCCCCCCCTCTTTGTACATCATGCCCACTTTGTCGGGATACTGTCGGCAAGTCGAGTGAAACATTTCAGACAAATTTTTATAGCGCATACAGGCCTCCTTAATTTATTTGAATAACACAATATACAGCTATTCCCGGCAAACTGTCAAGTACTGCAGCGTGGGTTCCAAACCAATGTCCACTGATTTCACGGTTCGGGATTGGGCCTCCCATGCGTCCAAGGAATCGTTTGCCGCCTCCCTTGCCGGGGATATTGGGCAAACCTTATTTGTGTTTTAAACTCTCTGCCGTTTTTTTTATGATCCGGTGAGGATTTAAGTTGCTCCCCTTTACACCATAACGGCCAGCGCCTTTTCCTCAAAGCTTTGATATATCGCCTGTAAACGTTCCCGCTGAATCCGGACGGTCTCCACAAGGGAAGGCAAATTCTCTCCCGGATAAGGTTTGGAATGGGCTATTTCCAGACACAGCCCCATATCCCGTTCCAGATTCTCTTTGAAGTCTTTCAACATTTTAAAGTCGTTGGGGGTGAACCGGCAACGTTCCACCAATCGCTGGAAATAGTCCACGTACAGCACGATTTCTTTGGCGAACATATGCGGTCGGTCTGGAGGAACCAGCGAAGCACCTCGCCCATAGATGTGATCGACCATTTCTTTCAGCGTATAGGTGCGTGTAAAATAGGCGATATTGGGTCCGGGGCAAACCGCTTGAGGGGCTTTTTGCGGTCGGGCAATGCCCAGGGCGATCAAGGCGCTGTTTCCCAGGTGCATACACAGGCACACTTTCTCGGTCACCTTGCGAATCGCTTTCTCCTTTTCAAATGCCGGCATATTGTTCCGCCGGATCTGCTGGATCTTTTGTAGCTGATATTCCGAGGAAGCCAGGCAAATGGGTCGTTCCGTGAACTCGGTGTTGGAGACCAGGAACCCTTTCGGGCAGGGGGAACCGGGTTTACCGCTTTCGGCACGCCGGCGGGTGATGACTTCGGAAGGCGTTCCCCGGACGTTGTTAAACGGCACACCCAGGGGCGACACATCGCTTAAATAGAGATCATCCTCATCGGCCTCCGCCAGGAGGTTGCGGGTCATCTCGTCCACGCAAGTGACTTCGGGTACCAGTAAAAAGGGGCTGGCCCATCCGGTCAGGTCCACCTCAAAATCCTCCAGCAAACGGCGCATTTCCCCGTGAGTGCCGATACCCCCTTGAACGGTGATTAAAGGACGATGAGAAAGGGCGGTTTCGGGGTACTTCCAGCCCATTTTCTGATAGAATTTCACAATGAAGGGTTGCAATTGTTGCACCAGCTGTTCCCGCTTTTCCCGAAATTCTTTTAATATCGAGGGAAGCAACTGCCCATTGGAAGCAAAGGCATGGCCTCCACAATTGAGGCCGGACTCGATGCGAAACTCATGCACTTCCAGGCCTTTGCGGGCCAGGTACTTCCCTTGAATCAGCGCCGAGCGGAAGTTGCTGACCTTGATGATAATCTTCTTTTTAATCTCTCCGTTAACATCCCGATAAAAATCGCGGAAACGGGCCATGTAATTATACAGACTCTGATTGATACCGGCGGAGAGAACCACCGCCGACTGTAAGGTACTGTTGGCATATCCCCGCAAAGCCGCCTTGGCATCGCTGAATTCCTCAGAAAGAACGGCACCCACACTGTTGTAATTCAACCGGTCCACCTTAACCATAATATTGACATCGATGGAGCCGGGTTTCATCTTCTCCGTCAATTCCCGGGCCAGCTTTTCTATCTTCTCCCGGTCAGTCAGACGCAACAACGTTTGATAGGCTTTTTTCAGGAAATGGCCGTCGGGGAGCAGTTCAAAATACTTGCTTTTATCGTTGCTCACAAAAAAAGGTTGTTTTTTAATCTCTTCCATCTTCATCTGAACAATCTGCTTCACCGTTTCCAAATATGCGGTGATTCGACGGGCCCGTCCATCCTCGGCCGTCCGGGGAATGCTCTGATACGGCAGATTAAACTTCTCGCAGTAATACTTGCGGATTTTCTCCAGCAACAGATCATCCACGATGGAAATAACGGATGTGATTCCCAGCGGCGCCACCCGGATGGGCGTGTCGACCGAAAAACCGGTACCCATGACGGGAATGTGAAATAAATGGTAATACTCTTTCACCCAAATACCCCGGTAAAAATTTTACCTCAGTTTTTTAACCCTTTTCTTAGCGCAAATTTTAAAGAAATTTCACTGAAAATCCAATATTTATTTTCGGGATTTGAAAAATGCTTGCAATGATTACCGGATCCTCTTTCACCCCCGGCAGGGCCCGATTCCTCCAACCCCGGTTTCCACCGTTGCCCCAAGCGTCATTCTTCGGATCCCCGAAAAGGAAACCAGGCCCTACCCGGTGTATCGCCATGGTACCGTTCCCGCAGCCCTTTTCCTCCTTACGCCACGCCGCGGCACTCCCGAACGCCGCCGGGGCGGTTTTTACTCTCCCTGGGGATTGTTGGCAGGGACCGGATGCAGATGGACCTCCCGTTGGGGATAGGGTATGGTAATGCCTTCGTCATCGAAAGCCAATTTGACCTTTTCCAGCATGTCGAAATAGATTTGCCAATAATCCTCCGCCCGGCACCAAACCCGGACCGCAAAGTTGACCGAACTATCGGCCAACTGGGCCACAACAATCTGTGGGGAGGGGTCCCGAAGTATCCGGGGATCTTCTTCCACCAGCCGCCGAAGAAGATTCCTGGCCTTTCGTAAATCGTCCTCATAGCCGATCCCGAAAGTGAAATCAATCCGCCGGGTTTTTTCCAGGGAGAAATTCAAAATGCTGCCGTTGGAAAGGGCGCCATTGGGAATGATGACGGTCTTGTTATCGGGCATTTTCAGAATGGTGTTAAAAATCTGAATGGCTTCCACTCGTCCGGTAAATCCCTGGGCCTGAATCACATCGCCCACCCGAAACGGTTTTAATAGCAGGATAAGCACCCCACCGGCAAAATTGGCCAGGCTCCCCTGAAGCGCCAATCCCACCGCCAGCCCTGCGGCCCCCAGAATGGCCACAAAAGATGTCGTGGCCATGCCTACCATCGAGGCCACCGACACCAACAGCAAAAGCTTCAACCCCATGGTGACCAGACTGATAAAGAACCGCGATAGGGAAATGTCCACTTTACTCCGCTCCAAGGCCGCCTCAACATACCTGCCCAGAATTTTGATGATCCATAAACCGAGCATCAGGGTCAATCCGGCCGACAGGAGTCTGGGCAAAAAGGCCACCATCATTGCCAGAAGTTGCTCGGCATACTGATTCACGGTTTCCATCGGCTACCTCTCCTTTTTAGGTGAAAGAAGTTGAGAAGGACCGTTAAGCGCATCCCCTGCATATCCCGAACCCGAAAAGGGGGAAACGGCTCTATCGACTCGTTACCCGCATCCAATATAATCCGAATGGAGGCTGCAAAAAAACCGTTTATTTAACCGGTTGTCCGACTATGTCTCCCTCGACGGTCGTGTTGCACCAAAAGCGCCTCTCCCCGGGTAAACCGGCTATACAGCCCCTTTCAAGGGCCGGAGGGACGGTCAAAAAACGAATTTGATGACGGTGCCGGACAGAAGCGTTATCGATGGGGCTACCCTGGGCCCTCGCCGGTCTTGATGATCCGATGATGTTCACCCACTTAGCGGCGAATGAACAGGAGATCATACACCGTGGGAGCCGTTTCGTCGGGTGCTCCTCCCCCCTGCCATTCGCCGGCCTCCCGCCCTACATGGCGGAATTCCCCCA
>WFTQ01000045.1 GCA_015485355.1 bacterium
CTTTTATCTTTAATTTACGCCCACCCCGAATTTTTGTCAATACTATTGTAAAAAAGTTTAGGTTTGTTAAATATTCTCACCAAATTGGGTATTTATCCTGAAACAAAGGCCATTAGTGAAAAAAATTTCTTTTTCCCGGTGTTTCCGTATGTGGAAACGGCTCCCGGAATCTCTCCGGATTTTAAAGTGTGTGGGAATCGGGACAGTCCGTGGAAGGAAAAGAAGCGGGTGGCCGATACCGCCACCCGCCCGCAATCCGGTGGAAAATATCCCCCGCCCCGCCCAATGAACGCCCATGCGGGGCGGAATGCTTTCAGGGGGTGTTCAGGGCAAGATGGTTACCACATTCATGGCCGCATTAAAGTTTCCGGCTTTGTCATACGCTTTAACGTAGATGGTGTGGGCGTTTCCGTCGGCATACGTGGTTAAATTCCAGGAATATTCGTAGGGTTTGGAGGCGTCTGTGGCCTTTAGGGCCCCATCGATATAAAATTCTACCCGGTCGATGCCGCTTTCGTCTTCCGCGTCGGCTACAATCGTGATACTGGAGGTGGTGGCGACACTGAAGGTGGCACCGGCGGGGGGATACAAAATGGTGAGGGTGGGTGGGGTGATGTCCTCTACCACGTCGGAAGCCACCGTGACCGTAATGGTGGGAGAAACCCCGATGTAGCCGTTTTCGTCGTAAGCGGTGGCGAAAATGGAGTGCAAACTGCCGTTGACCAGTGAGGTGACGACCCATTCGTACTGAAACGGTGCCGCCAGATCGGTATATTCCAGGTTCCCATCGATGTAAAATTCGACCTTACTGATGGCACTCTGGTCTTTCACTTGGGTGATGACGTTTATGGTGTCCCGAACCACCTGGCCCGTCACAGGGTGCAGGATGGTAATGACCGGGGCCAGGGTGTCGGGCTGGCTGCCCTTGACGACCCGCACGCGGACCAGCGGGGAAAAGCCGGTGTTGCCCGATTGGTCTCGGGCCAGGGCCATGATGTAATGATCCCGATTGTCTGCGATCGGGGTCGTGTTCCAATTATACGTCAGGTTATTCCCTTTCTGGGAAGCCACTTGAATGCCATCGATGTAGAGGGTCATGCTTTCAACATCGTCATCATCGGTGGAAGAGGCTACCACGGGAACTTCTCCGGTAAGGACCTGTCCCGGCGCCGGATGAATCACCACCACGATCGGCGGAATGACGTCGGGCACTTCGGGAACGGAGCAGCCCTGGAACCCCGTCAGAAAAAGCGCCACCACCATGTAGAAACCGACAGCTGCGGATTTGATCATTCTCATGAAACAACTCCCACGTTTTAAATTGAACATTCCGTTAGATCCATTCGAAGTTGGTAAAAAAGGCTTTTTGTTTGCCGCCATTGTGATGAAGGTCATACCCCGGGGACCGTTCTTTTCTGTAAGTGGCTATTGAATAAATCAGTTAAGACTTTCCCAACCGAAAACCCATGAATATATTTCCCTTGAATTATCGGCGAAATTGTCTTAATTTTTCGTAAAATTTTTCTGATTTCAGGAAATTGGGTGATGATGGATTGGAAAAAAGGGAATTTGCTGGTGCTGGGAGTGTGTGTCGTAATGCTCTCCTGTGCCACGACTCGCAAAAGCGTTGAACCCGACACCCGGTCCGCTCCCTCCACACCGGGTCCGGCCTACGACGAATCGTTTGACCCCCTGACGCTCCAGGATGAGGACCTTTCGTTTGAAGAGGCCGCCTCCCCGGTTGAGAGGGAACAGCCCGAAACGGGAACACCCGGTGGAGAAGCAGCGGCTCGTCCGAAGGTGAATCGATTGATCAATGGCTTTCGGGTGCAATTGCTTGCCACCAAGGACATCGAGACCGCCACGCTGGCCAAAAAGGAGGCCGAATTCACCTTTGCCGGGGACAGCGTGGGCATCTATATCGAATTCGACAGCCCGTATTATAAACTGCGCATCGGGGACTGCCGAACCCGGGAAGCGGCCGAACAATTGAGAGACCTGGCACGAAGCAAAGGCTATCCCCAAGCCTGGATCGTTCGAACCAGGGTCTGGTCGAATCCCAACCTGCCCAAAACCGCTGCGGAAAATCCTTAACCCAAAATTTGCATGAGGATCCCGTTCCCAGATTAAAATGGAGGAGTTATGGCCGGTCATTCGAAATGGGCGAACATCCGTTTCCGCAAAGAACGTCAGGATGCCAAACGCGGTAAAATCTTTACCAAGCTGATTAAAGAAATTACCATTGCCGCCCGCATGGGTGGGGGAGATCCCTCCGCCAATCCGCGCTTGCGCACCGCCATTCAGAATGCCAAGGCGGCCAACATGCCCATGAAAAACATCGAAAACGCCATTAAAAAAGGGACCGGAGAATTACCGGGCGTGGTGTATGAGGAGGTGGCCTACGAAGGGTACGGACCCGGTGGAGTGGCCCTGTACATTGTATGCACCACCGACAATAAGAATCGCACCGTGGCGGAAATTCGTCATCTGCTGAACAAGTACGGGGGAAATCTGGGAGAATCCGGCAGCGTTGCCTGGATGTTTGATAAGAAAGGTTTAATCCGGGTTAAGCGGGCCAACTACGACGAAGAGGAACTCCTGCTATTGGCCATCGATGCCGGGGCGGAAGATTTCCGCGTGGAGGATGAGTTCTATGAGATATACACCGATTTTAAAGAACTGGACACGGTTCGCGGTACACTGGAAGACCAGGGTATCCATATCGAATCCGCCGAGGTGACCTTTATCCCTCAAAGCACCGTGCCGTTGGAGGGCAAACAGGCCGAGCAGATGTTGAAGCTCATGGATGCGCTGGAAGATAATGATGACGTCCAGAACGTGTATGCCAATTTCGATATCGACGAAGAGGTGATGGAAAAACTGCAGGCATAATGAGGATGAATGGGTGATCATACTGGGAATTGACCCGGGATTAAGCGTTACCGGTTATGGGGTTGTTGCTGTGGATGGCGGCAAGGCCCGATGTGTGGATTTCGGGGGCATCTATCCGGCGTCCCGGGCGCCTCTGGCGGAGAAGCTGCAACGAATTTATGCGGGAATAAAGGAAGTGGTGGAGGCCTATCATCCGGATGCGGTGGCTATCGAAGACATTTTTTATCACGAAAACGTGAAGACGGCCATTGTCATGGGCCATGCCCGGGGGGTCAGCATTCTGGCCGCGCAGCAGGCTCAGGTTCCCGTCTTCGAGTACAGCCCTCGGGAGGTTAAAATGTCCGTCGGTGGGTCCGGCGCCGCCTCCAAACAGCAAGTGCAAGCGATGGTACAAACCTTGTTGCGGTTGCCGGAATTGCCACGACCCTTCGATGCCGCCGACGCCCTGGCGGTCGCTCTTTGCCATTTTCACCGGATGAAATTCCAATCGCTAACCTCGGCAGCGAGATGAACTCATGATCGAAACGGTGACTGGAAAGCTTGTGAAAAAATTACCCACGTTTTGTGTGCTGGATTGTCAAGGAATAGGGTTGGGCATTCACATCACACTAAACACCTTTCATAAGCTGGAACACAACCATTCTTCAGAGGTAGTATCCCTTCACACTTACCTGCATGTTCGGGAAGATGATCTGCAACTGTATGGATTCAGCGATCCCGAGGAAAAGGAGATGTTTCGGTTGTTAATCGGCATTTCGGGCGTGGGTCCCCGGTTGGCCCTGGCGGTGCTGTCGGGCATATCCGCTGCGGAGCTCCAGCAGGCCGTCTCTTCGGAGAGGGTGGATGCACTGACCCGAATCCCGGGAGTGGGACGCAAAACGGCTCAGCGGATTGTGCTGGAACTAAAGGAAAAAATCCAGCAGAAGCGTCACCTGAAACAGGCCGCCACCCCTGTGGAGCCGGGCGGCGTCTCCGAGCCAAAGGCGAACGAAGCGATTCTGGCACTGGTCTCCCTGGGTTACAAACAGGCCGATGCCCAAAAGGTCGTAAACAAGATTTTGTCTGCCGCCAAAGATGAGTTATCTTTAGAAGAACTGATAAAACAGGCACTACAGGCGATTTGATGACGGTAGAAAAGCGAGACATTATTAACCCGCGGCCGCTGCAGGAAGATCGCGATTTTGAGACCACCCTGCGTCCCGTCACCTTCAACGAATTTGTGGGGCAACAAAAGGTTATCGAAAATCTTAAGATTTATATCCAGGCGGCCCGTCAACGACAGGAGGCCCTGGATCACGTCCTCTTATACGGCCCTCCGGGGTTGGGGAAGACCACTCTGGCCTATATAATCGCCCAGGAATTGGGAGTGGAGATCAAAACCACCTCCGGACCGGTGCTGGATAAGGCGGGTGACCTGGCGGGCCTCCTGACCAACCTGAACGAGCGCGATGTGTTGTTTATCGACGAGATTCATCGGCTCAACCATGTGGTGGAAGAGTATCTCTATTCCGCCATGGAAGATTTCCACTTGGACATCATGATCGATCGGGGCGCCAATGCCCGCAGTATTCAGATTAAATTGGCCCGTTTTACACTGGTAGGCGCCACCACCCGGGCGGGTTTGCTTACCGCGCCCATGCGGGCACGCTTTGGGGTGGTGTTGCGTCTGGACTACTACACTCCGGAAGATTTACGACACATCATTCAGCGCTCCGCCCGGTTGATGCAGGTGGAGATTTCCGAGGCCGGTGCCCTGGAAATCGCCCGGCGTTCCCGAGGGACGCCCCGAATCGCCAATCGATTGTTGCGCCGGGCCCGGGACTTTGCCCAGGTCAAGGCCGATGGCGTCATCACCCTGGAGGTGGCCCGCCAATCCCTCCAGTTGCTGGAAGTGGATGAACGCGGCCTGGATGAAATGGACAAACGCATCATTCGTACCATTATCGAGAAATATAATGGAGGCCCCGTGGGCATCAATACCATTGCCGTAGCCGTGGGCGAAGAAAGCGATACCATCGAGGAAGTGTATGAACCCTTTCTGATTCAAGAAGGGTTTATCAAGCGGACGCCCCGGGGTCGGGTGGCGACGGCACTTGCCTACGAACATTTTAACTATAAACAGAGGAGATTCGGCTATCAGCAGGAATTATTTTGACGGCGATAGGCAATTGAAACTCAGACTTTCGGATTTTGATTATGAATTACCCGAAGCATTGATCGCCCAATATCCCCTGGAGCGGCGCGACCAGAGTCGCATGATGGTGCTGGATCGCAAGCGCGGCGCCGTCCAGCATCGCATATTCAAGGATGTGATTGAATACTTGCACTCCGGGGATTGCCTGGTGTTGAACAATACCAAGGTTTTTCCGGCGCGTCTGATCGGGAAAAAAGATAAAACGGGTGCCCGGGTGGAACTGCTCCTGCTGCGGAACCTGGAAAATGGGATCTGGGAAGTGATGGTGAAACCGGCCCGAAAGGTCCGGCTGGGAAACAAACTGGTGTTCGGGAATCATTTCACCTGCGATGTCATCGACAACACCATCTCGGGTGGACGCATTGTGGAGTTCCATTTTAACGGGGATTTCTACGAGGCTCTGGAAAAAGTGGGACAAACCCCCCTGCCGCCCTATATCAAACGTCCTTCGGAACCCATCGATCGGCAGTATTACCAAACGGTGTATGCTCAGGCGCCTGGTGCCGTCGCGGCTCCCACCGCCGGACTCCATTTTACCGAAGAGTTGCTGAAAAAAATCCAGAAAAAAGGCGTGCGCTTGGCCTTTGTGACCCTTCACGTGGGACTGGGCACCTTTAAGCCCGTTCAAGTGGAAGATATCACCCGCCACCAAATGGACTCCGAGTATTATGAACTAAACGAAGAAGCGGTGCGAACCATCAACAAAACCCGGGAATCCGGAAAGGCCATTGTCGCCGTGGGCACAACCACGGTTCGGGTGCTGGAAACCATCGTCGACCGCAACGGCTATCTTCGACCCTCTCGTGGATGGACCGATAAATTCATTTATCCAGGGTACAAGTTCCGGGCTATAGACCACCTCATCACCAATTTCCACCTTCCTAAATCCACCCTGTTGATGCTGGTCTCCGCCTTTGCGGGACACGAATTGATCATGAAAGCCTATCGCATTGCCGTGGAAGAACAGTACCGCTTTTTTAGTTACGGAGATGCCATGTTGATTCTGTAACCCGCCATACCCCGCGCCCTCGGGAATCACCGGCAAGGTTGTCCGGAAAGGGTAGCCTGTCCGCGGCAAGGCATTCTCTCCCCCGGAGGATTAAAAAATCAAAACATCATCGGGTCCCCCCTCCATTCCCGTGGAAAAGCATGGAGGTTGATGATCGAAAAGAGTCCCTGCCGGTTCCCATCCGGCCCTCAACCCGGCAGGGGTTGGGTCCCTCGTCCCACAAATTTTACCATTCTGCTAAATTTATCTTGATTTTTTCCGAAAAAGTGCTATAATAGTGGGGAGAAGTATATGGTTTTCCACAAAATTCCATTAAAGTGGCGGAGCAGCGCTTGAGCGGATTCTGGGGAAATTATAAGACCCGGCTGGATGCCAAGGGGCGCATTAACATTCCGGCTAAAGTCCGCAAAAACTTGCGGCCGGAAGATCAGGACACCTTTATCCTGATCCGGGGAACGGAAAAGTACATAAGTCTGCACCCGCTTTCCCGCTGGGAAGAAACCATGGATCGAATCCGACAACAGGTGAAAAATGCTCAGGATATGAAGATCGTCATTCGTCGCCTGATGTATCAGGCCAGCGAGCAAACCATCGATCGCCAGGGTCGCTTGAACATCCCGGCGGAATTGATCGAATATGCCGAACTGGATGGGGAAGTCTACATTATCGGGAACGCATCCCGCCTGGAAATCTGGAGTCCCCATCATTACGGCATGATTGTGGAAGAGAATGAAGACCGTTTTAAACAACTGGCTGTCAATTTTGAGATTTGATGAAGCCGGCGTTGGTATCCCATCCGGTGGGATCGGGAATGCGGCGTCCTATCGGTGCCTCGCTTTCGAGGAAGCCCTGTTGAGGGGTTGGGGAGACCACACAATTGTGGGTTAGATCGGATGAATATTTCGTTTCGGGGAAAACAAGGATGGGAGAAGCATTTCATCAGCCGGTACTGGTTCAGCAGGTGATTCGGTACTTGATCACGCGCAGGGATGGGGTTTACGTGGATTGTACGCTGGGTGGAGGTGGGCATGCCTGGCATATATTGAAGGCCCTGTCCCCGGAAGGGGTGTTGATCGGTATCGATGCCGATGCCGAAGCACTGGCTTACGCTTCCGGTATATTGCAGGAATTTCCCAACAAGCGGTTGCGTCAGGCTTATTTTGATGATCTGGAAGTGGTGCTGTTCGAGCTGGAAAAATTGCCTGTGGACGGGGTGTTTTATGATCTGGGGGTTTCTTCCTTTCAGGTGGATATGGAGCGTCGCGGTTTTAGCTTTCAGGTGGATGCGCCTCTGGACATGCGGTTGAATCAGCGGCAGAAACGGACCGCTGCAGATGTCGTCAATACGTATCCTCAGGAGGAGCTGGAGCGGATCATTCGGGAATATGGGGAGGAACGGCACTGGCGGGCCATTGCCCGAGAGATCGTTAAGAAACGTGCTGTGATGCGGGTGCGTTCCACGGGGGATCTGGTCGCGATTGTGCGTGCGGTGGTGGGGGAGCCGTTTCTCATCAAGTCGTTGGCGCGGGTGTTTCAGGCCCTTCGCATCGAGGTGAACAGGGAGCTGGAACGGTTAAAAACCTCCCTGGAGCAGGCATTTCGTGTATTGCGTCGGGGGGGACGGGTGGTGGTGCTCAGTTATCATTCGCTGGAAGATCGGATTGTGAAGGAATTTTTCCGTTATAAGGCGAGCGACTGTGTATGTCCCCCGGGGCTACCGGCCTGTGTATGCCGTAAGAAGCCGGAGATGGCCATCCTTACCCGGCACGTGGTTACGCCGGATAGGGAAGAAATTCGTCGGAACCCGCGTTCTCGCAGTGCTCGGCTGCGTGCTGCGGAAAAGATGGTGGATTATACCGAGGAGGCGCAATGACCCGAACCCGCAAACAGCGCTCCCGGCGCTCGATGGCCTACCGCCTGAAGGCAGAATCCCGGCGGGTGGCTTACGGCGTATCGGTGGGATTTCTGATGTTTAGCTCCCTGGTGGTATTGAGCCTGGGATTCATCCTGTATCAAACGAAAAATCATTTGATTCGCAAATATATTCACGAAAAACAGGTACTGGTGGAAGAGATTCTGCGGTTGAACAGCGAGAACAATCGGTACCGTACACGTATCAAAGTGGAGCTTACCAACTATACCCGCATTTCCCGCATCGCCCGGGAGAAACTGGGGTTGACGGGTTCGGTCGCTCCACCGCAGTGGTTTGATGTGGATCGAGAGGAATTGGAGAAATATGCGCGCAAAGACGACCAGATATCGGAACAGCGGGTATCGCCGCGCGGGCCGTGAGTCTGGCAAGGAGCTTCGCAGCCGCGTGCTGCTGCTGCGCCTGCTCTGGCTATCGCTGTTTCTGCTGGTGGTCTGGCGATTGATCGATGTTCAGATCGTCCAGCACCGGCAATTTGCCGAAATCGGGAAGCGGCATTTTAAATTCGGTACCGTCATACCGGCTCAACGGGGTACCATTTACGATCGCAATGGCGAAAGGCTGGCTGTCGATTTGATCCATTATTCTGTGGCTGCCGAACCGCCCCGGATCGACGATAAGAAGCGCACCGCCCGGGTGTTGGCACGGCTGTTGGGCAAAAATCCCCGAAACCTCTTACGCAAATTACAGAGCACGAAAAAATTTATTTACTTAGCCCATAAACAACCGCCGGAAATTGCCGACAGCATTCGCGTCTATCGCCTTTCCGGCATCAGGCTGGAGAAAAAGTTCAGTCGTTATTACCCTTTTCAAACCTATGCCGCCCAGGTTCTGGGTTTTTGCAACCTGGATAATGAGGCCCAGGCCGGATTGGAAAAAAGCTACGATAAATATTTACGGGGCAAACCCGGATGGAGTGTCTTTTTTCGGGACCGATGGGGCAATCAGTACCCGGACTGGGAATACCCCACCTCCCGGCCCATCAACGGTTTGGATGTTCAGTCCACCCTGGACATGGTTTTTCAGACAATACTGGAGGATGAACTGGCCGCCGGGGTGAAGGCCCATCAAGCCGATCGCGGCAGCGCCATCCTGATGAATCCGGAAACCGGAGAAATTCTGGCGATGGCCAATTATCCCGGTTTCGATCCCAACCGCTATTTTCAATACGCTATCGAGCGGTTTCGGAACACGGCCATCGCTTACCTGTATGATCCCGGTTCGACCTTCAAGATGGTTTCTCTGGCATATATGCTGGAGCAGTTGACCATCGATCTGGACAAAGACATTGTCTTTTGCGAGAACGGTCGATATCGGTTGTTCGGAAAAACCATCCGGGATCACGAACCATACGGTTGGTTGACGGTACGCCAGGTATTCGAGCGTTCCAGCAATATCGGCGTCATTAAGTTAGCCCGGCGTTTTAAGGAGCCCGTCTTTTACCGATATGCCCGGGATTTCGGGTTTGGCGTACGTACCGGAATCGATCTCCCGGCGGAAGCCGGCGGCATTTTGCACACCCCGGAAACGTTTACTCGTTCCACCAAATTTTACATGGGGATCGGCTACGAGGTGGCCGTTACCCCGTTGCAGGTGCTTCTGGCCTACGCTGCGGTGGCGAATGGCGGCCGTTTGATGCGCCCTTACATCGTGCGGCGTATAAGCGATTCCCAGGGCAATGTGGTGCGGGAACGAGGCCCGCAAGTCATCCGACAAGTCATCTCCCCGGAAACCGCGGCCTATATTCGACAGGTATTGCAGGGTGTCGTTGAGCGAGGCACCGGACAACGGGCGCGGGTGAAGGGGCTTTCCATTGCTGGAAAAACGGGAACCTCCCAGCGCTGGGATCGAGACCGCGGTACTTATTCTGCGGACAGTCATGTGGCTTCCTTTGTGGGATTTTTCCCGGCGGAGCGTCCCCGGTTTGTCCTGATGGTCGTCGTTTTCAATCCCCGCAAGGGTTACTATGGCAGTCAGGTGGCGGCGCCGATCTTCCGGAACATCGCCAGTCGCCTGGTGGGGTTGCCGGCCGCTCAGATGGCCGCCGCTCAAATAATGCACCCTGAAAACACCGAAGAGGGGGCCGGGACCGAAGTATTGCGGCTGGAAGGCCTGGCGCTGCCCACGGCCATCGCGATTTTGAAGGAACATCGGATCGCCTACGAGGTGATTGGCGGCGGCGATCGGGTTCAGCAGCAAAAGAATCTGTTTTCCCCCGAAAACGGCCGTCTACAAAAGGTGGTGTTGATTTCCAATACCCAGAACCTGATCTCCGGCACTATAGTTCCCCGTTTAAAAGGACTGACGTTAAAAGAAGCCTTACAGAAATTGTCCCGGCTGAACATGGAAGCGGAGGTCGAGGGGTATGGTGTGGTAGTGCGCCAGTATCCGCCTCCGGGCAGACCCTTGGAGAGGAACAAACGAGTAAAATTGGTGTGTAAACCGGCATGATGAAGCGGATTACCGATATTCTTGCCAACGTGCCCGTCCGAGAAGTATGGGGCGATATCGATCGGATGGTGGCCGGCCTCCAGTACGATTCCCGTCGGGTGGGGGCGAACGAGGCATTTATCGCCATTCGAGGATTCCGTGTGGACGGCCATCGGTTTATAGGGGAAGCCTATCGGCGGGGGTGTCGGGTCTTTTTCGTCGAAGAGCCTCAATCCTTGAAAGAGGCTACCCAGATTGTTTTATCCGATACCCGGCGCGCCTTACCCTGCTGGCAAAAAATTTCTACGACGGGGTGGTCGACCACATGAAACTGATTGGTATAACCGGAACGAATGGCAAGACCACCACGGCGTATCTATTGCATGCCATTCTGACCCGGGCCCGCTGGAAACCCGGGTTTATTAGTACCGTGGAATATAAGATCGGGGAGGAAACCCTTCCGGCGCAACGAACCACTCCGGAGGCCATCGATTTGCACCGGATGTTTTACCGGATGTACGCCCGGGGGATAAAGAGCGCCGTCATGGAAGTGTCGTCGCACGCCCTGGCCCTGCATCGCACCGATTTTATGCCTTTCGCCGCCGCCGTGTTTACCAATCTGGGGCATGACCATCTGGACTTCCATAAGAACATGGAAGAGTATTTCCGGGCCAAAAAAAAGCTCTTCGATGGTTTGTCGGAAATGGCACGAGCGGTGGTGAACCGGGACGATCCTTATGGACTGAAGATCGCCGCCGATACCGAAGCGGACGTCTTTACCTATTCGCTCGACAATCGGGAAGCGACCGTTTATTTAAAATCGTATCAGGTGGTGGGCGAGGGGCTTTACTTAACCCTTGTCGTGCCTTCCGGGGAACTGAGCCTGACCACCGCTTTGATAGGGAAATACAATATTTACAACGTGCTGGCGGCGGTCACTACGGCCGTGGCCCTGGGAATACCGGAAGAACATATTGTGGCGGGGGTGCAAGAACTGGAACAGGTTCCCGGACGGGTTCAGAAATGGGTATCCCCGCGGGGATTCAAGGTTTATGTGGATTATGCTCATGCGCCTGACGCCCTGCGCCGGGTGCTGGAAGCCCTGCTGGAATTTCAACCCCGCCGGTTGATCGTCGTCTTTGGCTGTGGCGGCGATCGGGATCGGGCCAAACGACCCATCATGGGAAAAATTGCCGAAGATTATGCGGACCTGATCTATTTAACCAGTGACAACCCCCGAAGCGAGGATCCCGAAGCCATTATTCAGGAAATCCTCCAGGGCATTTACGATCGCTCCCGGGTGCGGGTGGAACCCGATCGCGAAACCGCCATCCGAAAGGCCCTGAAAGAGGCCCGGAAGGGGGATATTGTGCTCATCGCCGGAAAAGGTCACGAGACCTATCAAATCTATGGCGATCGTTCGATCCCTTTCGACGATCGCGAAATGGTAAGACGGTACCTTTCCCTCAGGGAGTGAAGGAACATTCGGTCATTGGACGACCCATCGAAACTGCGGGCCTGGTCCGCCTGACATGGACGAAAATCCCGACGATCCCGGTGTGACAGGGGGAGAAGGCTGTTTTTTACTTCAAATGCCGGGTTTCGTTTTGTAATTTTTACCCTTTGTGGGTGTATTCCGTTGGCAAACCAAACGGCAGGGAAGGACAAGATTGATGCAGCGACGGCGATCCACATCGGTCGGCACACGGACGCCATTGGAGCCATTTGTGGCCGGCTATCCGCAGTTGCGGAAAGTGATGGGGCCTTTGCATGGCGTGGACTATCGGCAGCTGTCTATCGATTCCCGAACCATGCAGTCGGGTGAGTGTTTTGTGGCCCTCAAAGGGGAACGCTTCGATGCCCACGACTTTCTACCCCAGGTGGTGGAAAAGCGCCCTGCAGCGGTGATCGTGAACGAAAACGGCTTCCAGAGCCACTATGGCCTGCTGAAGGCCCACTCGGTGCCGACCGTCGTGGTTCAGGATACCCTGCATTTTCTTCAGGAACTGGCCCGCTGGCACCGCTCCCGTTTTGCCGTTCCTGTAATAGGTATCACCGGTTCCAGTGGCAAGACCACCACTCGCGAAATGATCGCCGCCATTTTAGAATCACGATATCGAGTGGTGCGCAGCGCTAAAAATCAAAACAATCAAATCGGGGTCCCCTTGTCCCTGCTGAAAATGGACGAAACCACCGAGGTGGCCGTTCTGGAACTGGGAACCAATCAGCCGGGGGAGATTCAGCGTCTGACCGAGCTGGTTCAACCCACTATCGGTGTCATTACCCAGATCGGCAAGGGGCACATTGGATTTTTTGGAAGCCAGGAGGCCATATATCGGGAGAAAACGGCGCTGTTTCGGGGTATGGCTTCCGGAAGCACGATCGTTTTAAACATGGAAGATGCGTTTCTGAAGCGATACACCCGTCCCGATGTCCATATCCTCCGGGCGGGGCTCCATGGCGGCTTGGATGTGTGGGGTGAGTGGTTGGCGGTGGACGCCCTTGGATGCGTTCGCTGGCGGCTTAACGGCAGGGTGGCTATTCAGATGGGCATTCCCGGGCGCCATCAATTTCTGAATGCCATTCTGGCCAGTGCGGTGGGATTGCATTTGGGCCTGACCGAGGAGGCGATATGTCAGGCCTTAGAGGCCTTTCGGCCGGCACAGCAGCGCATGGAATATTTTCAGCGCGATGGGGTGCTGTTCATCAACGATGCCTATAACGCCAATCCCGAGTCCATGCGCGCCGCTTTACAGTACCTGTGCGAGGTGCCCCGCGGCGGAAAACGCATCGCCGTGCTGGGGGATATGCTGGAACTGGGTGAATTTGAGGTGTACGAGCACCGCACCCTGGGAGATGTCATTGCCGGTTTACCCATAGAGGTAATATTGCTTTATGGTCCCCGAATGCGGCATCTGGAACAGCGACTGAGGGAACTGTCGCCTTCGGAACGGGTGGTGCGCTGGTTTGCCGCTCATGACGAACTGGCTGCCTTTTTAAAAACGCGCTTGAGCGCCGGGGACGTGGTGTTGGTGAAAGGCTCCCGGGGCATGCAGATGGAATGGGTGCTGGAGAACTTAACGGCGGAGTAGCGGATATGTTAGCCGATTTTTTGTATCAGTTTAAGGATGTGTTCTTTGGCTTTAATGTGTTTCGATATATCACCGTGCGGGCGGCTTTGGCGGCCATCACAGCCTTAATTTTCAGCTTTTATGTGGGGCCCCGGATGATCCGCTGGCTGCAAAACCATCAAATCGGTGAAGAAATTCGTACCGACGGACCGGCCACACATTTGGCCAAGGCCGGAACGCCGACCATGGGCGGATTGATTATTCTGTCTTCCATTTTATTGTCCGTGTTAATGTGGACCAAAATTCTCTCCAATTTTTACATCTGGATGATCTTTCTGGCCACTTTCTGGATGGGACTGGTCGGTTTAATGGATGATTATTTGAAGGTGGTCAAAAAGAAAAAGCGGGGTTTGATCGGCCGTTACAAACTGGCGGGGCAGATTACCCTGGGCCTGATTATTGGTAGCTTGATTTACTTTCATCCTCAGTTCATCGCCCAGGGATTAAACGATAATACCAGCGTACCTTTTTTTAAGAATCTGGAAATAAATTTTGGTCTTTTTTACATCCCCATCGTTATACTGGTCATCACGGCATCTTCCAATGCGGTGAATTTAACCGATGGTCTGGATGGACTGGCCGCCGGTTTGATTGCCATTTCCATGTTAGCATTTGCCGGGATGAGTTACGTGACCGGGAATGTCAAATTTGCTGACTATTTGAATATCATATACCTGCCGGGCAGTGGAGAGTTGACGGTATATTGCATGGCGGTGGTGGGGGCGGCGATGGGATTTCTCTGGTTCAATGCTTATCCGGCACAGGTGTTCATGGGAGATACCGGAGCATTGGCCTTGGGCAGTACGCTGGGTGCCGCCGCGGTATTGATCAAGAAAGAGATTTTGTTGATCCTGATCGGGGGGGTATTCGTGGCCGAAGCCCTTAGCGTTATCATTCAGACCAGTTATTTTAAATACTCCCGAAAAAAATACGGTCAGGGGCGCCGGGTTTTCCGCATGGCTCCCCTGCATCATCATTACGAATTAAAGGGCTGGCACGAGGCCAAAGTGGTGGTCCGATTCTGGATCATCGGTATTTTGCTGGCCCTGTTAAGCCTGACTACTTTTAAAGTCCAATGAAGGGATGGAAGCGTGGGAGCCCGTTTTGACATAAAGTCCACCGGAAGCGAGAATGTTCGTCAGCTGCAGGGATGCCCGGTGGCCGTTCTGGGAGCCGCCCGCAGTGGCCGGGAGGTGGCCCGCCTGCTACACCTGGCCGGTGCCCGGGTGTTGTTAAGTGAAGCGCGCCCCGCCCGTCAGGTGGCGGAACAGCTGCGGCACCTTCCCGAAGACATTGAAGTGGAAACCGGGGGACACAGCAGTAACATTCTGAAGGCCCACCTGGTGGTCATCAGCCCGGGAATTCCGCTGGAAATCCCCATCTTGCAAAAAGTGAGGCGGGCACACATTCCCGTTGTTGGAGAACTGGAAGTGGCTTCCTGGTTTACCCGGGCTCCGATTATCGCCATTACCGGCAGCAATGGCAAGACCACGACCACGGCCCTCACCGGAGAAATGTTCCGGTATCAGTATGCCGATGTGATTGTGGGGGGCAATATCGGCCGCCCTTTTTCCGGCGAATTGCTTAAAATGCCCCGGCCCGTATTCAACATCCTGGAAGTGAGCAGCTTCCAGCTGGAAAGCATTCATGCCTTTCATCCGCGGGCCGCCGTCATTACCAATCTTTCCCCCAACCATCTGGACCGGTATGCCGGTTTCGACGCCTATGTTCGGGCGAAATTGAACCTGTTGAAAAACATGACCGGCGACGACATCCTGCTCTACAATGCCGATGATCCGATGTTGACTGCCCATCTGCGGCGGGTGGTTCCCCAGCAATTTCCCTTCAGCCTGAAGGGAGCGCTGGACCAGGGGAGCTGGTGGCAGGCAGACGGAATCCGAATTCGATGGCAGGAACTGGATGTGGAGATTCCCATTCCCGGCATGCGATTACGCGGTCCGCACAATCGATACAATTTACTGGTAGCGGCGACGCTGGCCGCGTTGTTTGGGGTAGAGCTGCGGCACGTCCAGCAGGTGGCGGAAACCTTTCAAGGGCTTCCGCATCGCTTGGAACCGGTGGGAAAGGTAGGGGGCGTGCTTTTTGTGAACGATTCCAAGGCTACCACGGTACAGGCGCTGGAATTTGCCCTGCAGAGCTTTCAGGAACCGCTGGTTCTGATCGCCGGGGGAAAAGACAAGGGGGGGGATTTCGGTGCGCTGGTCCCGCTGTTGCAGCAACGGGTCAAAGCGGCCGTACTCATCGGTCAGGCCGCCCGGCGCATTCAAGAGGCCTGGCAGGGGTATATCCCCCTGTACCGATGTACCACCCTGAAAGCGGCGGTTCAACAGGCCTTTCGGCTGGCCGACGCCGGCGATGTGGTGCTGCTGGCCCCTGCCTGTTCCAGCTTCGATATGTTTCGAGATTACGAGGACCGCGGCGAGCAGTTCCGCCGCATGGTCCAGCAATTGGAAGACGTTACGCACCAAGAAACGCCCGGGGATCCCCGGCCCAAAACGGAGGACCCGCATTCGTGAAACAGTGCGACTCCAGGAGGGAATGTTGCAGGGCGGTATCCACGGCCCGTTTCCGGCCGGAGGATCGAGACGGCCCGAATCGCCGGGGAAAAAGAACGATACCCAAATCCGTGGGGCAACGCAGGAGGTGGCATGCAACGTTCTCTGGTTGACCGTTGGCTGTTTTTCGCATTTTTTACATTGATTTTTATCGGGGTCATTATGGTCTACAGTGCCAGCGTGTATTATGCCGAATTGACCCGCCACAACCCATTGTATTATCTCTTGCGCCACCTGATGGCCTTGTTGATAGGGGTGATTGTGGGGGTAGGACTCTACAGTTTTCCCTTCAGGTACTTAAACCATCTGGCCCCGCTGTTGTTATGGGTGGGGCTGTTCATTCTGGGCTATCTGGCATTCGTGGCGCATAGTCGCTGGGTGTATCTGGGACCGTTGCACTTCCAGGGAGTGGACGTGGCCCGAT
Source organism: bacterium (assembly GCA_015485355.1). Taxonomy (GTDB): domain Bacteria; phylum Calditrichota; class Calditrichia; order RBG-13-44-9; family J042; genus JAADJD01. The sequence goes on from WFTQ01000045.1 coordinate 16,587, forward strand.
TGGGATTGATAGTATACCTGGCCGCCTCTCTGGCCCGAAAGGAGAATCGGTTATCCGATTTTCAGGAGGGCCTGTTTCCTCATCTCGGTTACCTGGGCCTGTTTGCATTTCTTACCCTTCTGCAACCCGATTTCAGTAGTGCCATATTGCTTTTAATGGTAGGATTTACCATGCTTTTTGTGGCCCCGGTCCGCGTAAAGCACCTGCTGGCGGTCATCGGGGGGACTCTACCCCTGGCCCTGGGGGTTGTTCTGATCTCCCCCTATAAATGGGAACGGGTGATGGCTTATTGGAAGATGGAAGAAGACCTGCAGGGCAAAGGGTATCAGATTTACCAATCGCTGGTGAGTCTGGGCAGTGGCGGTGTTTGGGGAGTCGGGTTCACCCAAAGTCGTCAAAAACTGTTTTATTTACCGGAGGCCCATACTGATTTTATTTATGCCATTATCGGGGAAGAGTGGGGTTTGTTGGGTACCCTGTTGGTATTGGGGTTGTTTTTTATAATCATGATTCGGGGCCTACGCATGGCGACGAAGGTAACGGAGCGTTTTACTTTTTATTTAATTGTGGGGATTACGGCCAATTTTGTTTGGTATGCCCTGGTGAACATTATGGTTACCTTGCGATTGGTACCGCCCACCGGGGTACCGCTGCCTTTTATCAGTTACGGGGGCACGGCATTGATCGTCAACTGCGCTCTGGCGGGTTTACTACTGGGCATCGAACGCCGATTAAGAGATGCTCCGGAAGGCCGCCTTCGGCCTACGGTTAAACGGGTGTATCCCGTGCAACGGCGCTATACAACCCGGCGGATATACCAATGAAGAAACGGATTTTGATTACCGGTGGTGGTACGGGGGGTCACGTGTACCCTGCCATAGCCACCATGGAAGCCTTAAGTGCGATGGGGGAGTTCGAATTTCTTTATGTGGGTGGAAGAGGTGGTATCGAAACCCGCATCATTCCGGAGTGGGGTGTGCCCTTGCGCACGATCTGGATATCCGGGTTTCAACGGTACCTGACCTGGAGAAATGTTCTGTTCCCGTTCAAGCTGGGAGTGAGTCTGGTGCAGAGTTGGTGGATTCTACGGCGATTCCGGCCTCATCTGGCCATTGGGACGGGTGGCTATGTTACCGGCCCGGTGCTGTTTGCGGCGTACCGGATGGGGATTCCCGTATTGATTGAAGAGCAGGATGTATACCCTGGGATCACCACCCGCTTGCTGGCCCCATACGCCCGGAAGATTTGTGTGGCGTTTGAGGGAGCCGGAAGGTTTTTGAAGGTGCCGTCGGATCGGGTTGTGGTGACGGGCAATCCCGTGCGGCGGGATTTGACCGCCATAACGGCCGAAGAGGCGCGGCGGCGTTGGGGAATTCCCCCGGATGCCCGGGTCGTGCTGGTATTGGGTGGCAGTCAGGGGGCCCGTTCGATCAACCAGGCGATGCTTCGTATCCTGTCGGCGCTGTTGCAGCAACCCGGGGTCTGGGTGCTCTGGCAAACCGGGCCCCGCCGTTTTGCCGAGGTGGAGCCACAAGGCCGTCGGCGGGACGGACGGGTTCGGCTCCTACCCTACATCGAGGATATGGCCGCCGCCTATGCGGCCGCGGACGTGGTGATCACCCGGGCCGGAGCCCTGACCCTGGCGGAACTGGCGGTGGTGCAAAAACCGGCTATCCTGATTCCCTATCCCCATGCGGCGGGAAACCATCAGGAACTCAATGCCCGGTATATCGAATCTCTGGGAGCCGCAGTGGTCATACCCGAACATCCCGGTTGGGAAAAGCCGTTGCTTCAACATTTGCAAACCTTGCTGGCATCGGCGGCCCAACGGCAACGCATGGCCCGATGCTGGGCCCCCGTGTCCCGAAAAGATGCGGCTCGCAAAATTGCCCGAATGGCTCTGGATTTGCTGGAAACCAATCCCTCTTTAAAAACGACGCCAACGGAGGTGCCTTAGTCGTGCGTTTGGGAAAAATTCGTAAAATTCACTTCGTGGGCATCGGTGGTATCGGGATGAGCGGTATTGCGGAATTGCTTTTAAACCTGGGCTATCAGGTGAGCGGCTCTGATCTCAATCCCTCCGAAATCACCCGACACCTGGAAGAAAAAGGCGCCCGAATTTTTAAAGGACATGCCCCGGAGCACGTTCGGGGAACTCAAGTATTGGTCTATTCCAGTGCGGTAACCCCGGATAACGTGGAAATCCAGGAAGCCCTCCGTCGCAAGATCCCGGTCATCAAACGTGCCGAGATGCTGGCAGAGCTTATGCGATTGAAGCACGGAATCGCCATTGCCGGCACCCATGGAAAAACCACCACCACTTCCATGACCGGGGCGGTGTTGACCGAGGGTGGATTGGACCCCACCCTTATCATTGGGGGAAAGGTAAAAGCTTTAAATACCAATGCAAAGTTAGGGAGCGGCGATTTTCTGGTGGCCGAAGCCGATGAGTTCGATCGCAGTTTCTTATTTCTGGTCCCTACGATTGCGGTGATCACCAATGTGGAGCCCGAGCATCTGGATAGTTATCGGGATTACGAGGATCTCAAAGATGCCTTTGTATCATTTGCCAATAAGGTGCCTTTTTACGGAAAAATCATTGCATGTTTGGACGATCGGGGGGTACAAGAGGTGTTGTCCCGATTTAAGAGGCGGGTGGAGACTTACGGTTTCAGCAGCCAGGCCGATCTGGTGGCTCGCCACGTGCGCTGGGAAAAGGGACGGCAGGTCTTTCAGGTGTTCTACCATCAGAAAGCATTGGGAACCATACGGTTACAGGTTCCCGGGGCCCACAATGTGCTCAATGCGCTGGCCGCCGTCGCCGTAGGACTGGAACTGGACGTTCCTTTCCGCACCATACAACAGGCGCTGGCCGATTTTACCGGGGTCAACCGTCGGTTCGAGATCAAGGCGGAAGTCAACGGTATTCTGCTGGTGGATGATTATGCCCATCATCCCACCGAGATTCAGGCCACGTTGGAAGCCGCCCGTACCGGGTGGCCGGAACGGCGCATAGTGGCCGTCTTTCAACCGCATCTGTACAGTCGGACCCAAAAGTTTTATCGCGAGTTTGCCCGATCGTTCCTCGATGCCGATGTGCTCTTTGTACTGGATGTGTATCCAGCCCGAGAGGCGCCTATCGAGGGAGTTAGTGGCCGCTGGATTGCCGATGCCGCCGTCGAGATGGGCCATCGCCAGGTCTTTTTTGTGGAGGATAAAACCCGGGTGGCCCATGCCGTGGCCCCCCATGTGCGTCCTGGAGATATGATCATTACCATTGGTGCCGGCGATGTCTGGCGCATTAATCAGCGTTTACTGGATTGGTTGACCCGATAACAAGGATGGAAGGAAGGATGACCAAGGCCGAGACAACTTTCTGGCAATTGTTGAAGCGGCGTTTCGGCGCCAGCTGTTGGTTGAACGAACCCCTGTGGCGCCACACGGCCTATCGGGTGGGGGGACCGGCCGATGCCTTCATAAAACCGGCCACCCTTCAGGATCTGCAGGAAGTTATCCACTGGTGTTATCGGGAGGGGGTGCCCTTCCAGGTGCTGGGAAAAGGGGCCAACGTCCTGGTGCACGATCGCGGTTATCGGGGAGTCATCCTTTCGCTGGAAACCTGTTGCGGCGATATTCGGCGGAAAGGAAGGGTACTGACGGTGGGAGCGGGTGTGCCGGTGCAGAAGTTGGTGGCCTACTGCGAAGAACGGGGATTGGCAGGCCTTCAATTTATGTCGGGCATTCCGGGAACCGTGGGTGGGGCATTGATGATGAATGCGGGTGCCTTTGGTGGGGAGATTGGGGATCGGGTGCTCTGGGTGGAGGCGCTGAACCGGCAGGGCCGGCGGCGACGGATCTCCCGCGAACAAGCCGGGTTCGGGTATCGGCGGGCAACCGGGTTGCGAGGCCTGGTTCTGCTGGGTTGCCGGCTGCATCTGGAAGAAGGTTCACCGGATCAATTACGACAACAGCGACAGGCCATTGTCCTCCGGCGGGAAAAGAACCAGCCGCTGGATTATCCCTCTTGCGGTTCTGTTTTTAAACGGCCGCCCGGTGAGTATGCCGGACGATTGATCGAACGGGCGGGGGGAAAGGGCCTGCGCGTAGGCGGTGCCATGGTGTCCCCCAAACATGCCAACTTCATCTTAAACGTGGCCGGGGCCACCGCCCGGGATATCTTTCACCTCATCGTCACGGTTCAGCAACGGGTGTATCGGCAAACCGGAGTGTGGTTGGCGCCCGAGGTAAAATTCATCGGTTTCTCGGAACAGGAATTGCAACAATTGGAAAAGCCGGAAAATGGGACAACGTCGGAGGGTTAACATATCCCTTTGGGGGGGAGTCCACTTTACTCCTCGAGCAACCTTCGGGACCCTGGTGCTGCTGTTGTTGGGATGGGGAATCGTGAATGGGGTGAATTATTTGAAACATCAATCGAATCTGTTCCGGCTGCGGGAGGTTCGGGTGGAGGGACTGACCTACCTGCCCCGGGGGCGCATTCTGGAATTGGCCGAGGTCGAAAAAGGAGTGCCGTTGTTCTCCATCTCGCCGCAACAAGTGGCCCGGCGCATTCTGCAAAACAAATACGTGCGGGCGGTAAGTGTACGCCGGCTGATACCCGCCACCCTGTTGATTGCCGTGTGGGAGCGACAACCGGTGGCCTACCTGATCGATCGGTATGAATATATTGTGGACGAAACGGGCATTATTTTGCTCAAACCTGCGGCTGTTTCTGTTGGGGAGCTTCCCCTCATTACCGGTCTGAAAGTGGCAAAATTGCTGAAAAATCGGGAGCCATTGTATCGAGCCCTGGAACTCATCGAGAAAATTCAGGAAGTGGATCCCACGATACTGGGATTGTTATCCGGGATTCACATGGAAACGGATGGGACCCCAAAGCTGATTCTGATTAAAGGAGGCGCGCAGGTGGAACTGGGAAAGGAGCAACACTACCGGCGGCTATACCTAATCAGTCGGTTTCTAAAACGCAAAAAGATCTGGCAAAATTTACCCCGCATCCGTCGGATCGATGTTACCTTTGATAACCGTATCATTGTTGAATATAAAACCCAAAAAGGATGAAAAGGGCAATGGAAGGTCGACTTATTACCGGTCTGGATATCGGCACGACCAAGGTTTGTGCCGTCATCGTAAAGGAAGACGCCGATGGCGTGATGAACGTGGTGGGCATGGGAAGTGCACCCTCGCACGGCATCCGTAAAGGCGTGGTGGTAAACATCGATAAAACGGTGCAGGCCATCCAGCAGGCCATGGAAGAGGCCCAGCGGATGGCCGGCGCATCCGTGGATGGGGTGTTTGTGGGCATTGCCGGGGATCATATCCGCAGTCTGAACAGCAAGGGCATTGTGGGGGTTTCTCGGGACGATCATGAGATTACCGAGGAGGATGTGGAGAGAGCCATCAATGCGGCCAAGGCATTGGCTTTGCCCATTGATCGAGAAATCATTCACGTCATTCCCCAGGAGTTTATTGTGGACGATCAGGATGGCATTCATGATCCGGTTGGGATGGCGGGGGTGCGCCTGGAGGTGGAAGTGCACATCGTCACGGCTGCGGTGACCTCGGCCCAGAACATTGTCCGGAGTGTCCAGCGGGCGGGATACACGGTGCAGGAAATTGTACTGGAACCCCTGGCTTCCAGCCTGGCCGTGCTGGATGAAGACGAGCGCAATCTGGGGGTGGTGCTGGTGGATCTGGGGGGAGGAACCACGGATGTGGCCATGTTCTTCGACGGACACATCCGAAATACCTCGGTGGTCGCCCTGGGAGGGCAGCATGTCACCAACGATATCGCCATCGGTTTACGAACCCCTCCGGAGCAGGCAGAGGACATTAAAATCCGATATGGTACCGTATTGGGAGACGACCTGGAGGGGGAGGAACAGATCATGGTGCCGGGTGTGGGCGGTCGCCCTTCGCGGATGCTTTCCCGCTCGGTGCTGGTGGATATCATAGCTCCCCGGATGGAAGAGATTCTGACCCTGACGTTTCAGAAGATGAAGAAATCGGATATTCTGGAGCTGATGGCCGCCGGGGCGGTGATCACCGGGGGAGGCGCTCTGCTCCCCGGAACCGTGGAGCTGGCCGAACGCATTTGGGGATTGCCGGTCAAGCTGGGTGTGCCCCGCGAGATGGGGGGGCTTTCCAATTCCATTCAAAATCCCATCTACAGCACTGCGGTGGGATTGTGCCTTTACGGGGCTCAGTATCACGAGGGGGGATATTTTTCGGATGTCAAGGGCGGTAATCTGTGGGATGATGTATTCGAGAGCCTGAAGCGTTTTTTTCGACGTTTTTTTTGATCGCCGGCGGGGCAGGAATGGAATGGGTGGGTCGTATCATGCGTCGTACCCGGAAAAAGAAACGTAAGTGAATAAAAAAATGGAAATTAGAGAAAAAAGGTTGATTTTCCCGAGGAAATTGATTAAATACCAAGAAATAAATTCAATAAAACCAATGACTAAAATTCTTTTCAAAGTCTGCACAGGGAAGTGGATAGGCAAATTGGGATAAACCATGAAGCTCATTTAACCAGAGGAGGCGTTTATGGCCATTGAATTTGACGAATTCGCCGAGATGACCGCCAAAATGAAGGTGGTAGGGGTTGGTGGTGCCGGTGGAAATGCCATTAATACCATGGTGGAAGCCGGTTTGACCGGAGTCGATTTTGTTGCCATTAATACAGATGCCCAGGCGTTGGACAACAACAAGGCTCAAATCCGGGTACAGATTGGCAAGAACTTAACGCACGGCCTGGGTGCGGGGGCGAATCCTGAAATCGGTCGACAGGCCATTGAAGAGGATCGGGAAGAGGTGATACGGGTCTTATCCGGTGCGGATATGGTGTTTGTGACGGGTGGCATGGGGGGAGGCACCTGCACGGGAGCGGCACCGGTGGTGGCCGAAATTGCACGGGACATGGGGGCCCTCACGGTGGGTATTGTGACCAAACCGTTTGCCTTTGAGGGACTGATCCGGATGAAACGCGCCGAACAGGGCATCGAAGAGTTGCGGAAACACGTGGATACCCTGATCGTCATTCCTAACCAGCGATTGTTTGCGGTGGTGGAAAAAAACACCCCCTTGCTCGATGCCTTCAAAGTGGCCGATGAAGTCTTGCTGCATGCCACCAAAGGCATTTCGGATTTGATTGCCGTTCCTGGACTGGTGAACCTGGATTTTGCCGATGTCCGCACCATTATGGCCGAAATGGGGGATGCCCTCATGGGTACCGGCTATGCCAAAGGCGAAGGCAAGGCGGTGGCGGCGGCCCAAATGGCTATCTCCAGTCCCTTACTGGAAGGGGTCTCTATCCGGGGGGCCCAAGGCGTGTTGGTGAATATCTGTGGCGGACGGGATCTGAGTCTGCACGAGGTGAACGAAGCCACCACCATCATTCATGAAGAGGCCGGCGAGGCTGCCAATGTGATCTTTGGCGCCGTGATCGACGAAAAACTGAACGATGAAATTTTTATTACCGTGATTGCTACCGGTTTTCGCGCCGATAGCAAACAGCTGGTGGAACGAAAGGATTCCTTCGGGGACGAGAAAAACCCCAAAGTACTGGAATTGCCCACCTTTTTACGGGACCAGAAAAAGAAAGAATCCACCAGAAAGAAGAGTGCCGATCCCCCCGCCGGGAAAACCGGGGAACTGCCTTTCGAGGATGATATCGACGATCTGGATATCCCCACCTTCTTACGCAAACAAATGGATTGATTCTGGCAAGCCTCCTCTCTCAGATGCCCATTCTCCGGAATGGGCATCTGGGTGGTTGTGCCTTTCCGAAGAGGTCTCAATCCCCGGGGTCGATTACCGAATGCCGTTCAGACCCGGACAGGGTCTGCGGTTTCTCTTGTGGCGGCCTCCCCCAACGGCGTGCCGCTAAAAACTATATTTAATTTCCAGAAAGGCGCGGGAATATTTTTGGTTCTGACCAAAAGGGCTGTCTTCAGGACCTCTAAAGAGGGTGACGCCTCCATACACATTTAAGCCATCCGCCAATTCGTGGTACAGGATGGGCAGAATGAATAAATCCCGGTGTTTCGCGTTCATGACGCCGATCAGTTGCAGCGAGGTGTAGGGAAGGATCTGATAAACCAAACGGGTGGAAAGGGAACTTTCCAGGGGTTCTGGAATTCGAGGAGCAGGATTGCCCAATTGACGCCACATGAGGCGTTCTCGATCCGGATCATACTTCAGACGCCGCAACTGAGAGCATTGCAGCGTCAGGCTGAGATCGTCACTAAAACGGTAATCGAACCCCAGAATATATTGGATAAACGGGTTTTCCAGGAATACATTGCGGCCCTGTCGATCGCGGGTCCGAAAATAGGCCCCTTCTCCCTTAATGACCCAACGCCCCTGCGTAACCACAAAATCCCCGCCGATAATCTGGATGGGATTATACTGTTCCTGCCACAGGATGGCCTCGGGCACGTGATACGCATTGAGCCGGGGTTGAATGCGGATGTCTGGAAACTTATGGAACCCCTGGAAATAACTGATCGAGTAATCGATGCCCAGCCATTGAGAAGAGAGTTTCATGGCCCATTCGGCGTTGGCCAGCCGATTTTCCGGTAAGGCGGCCGGAAGCTTTTCCACCGGGTAAGGGCCCATTGTTTTCGGTACCTCGATGGGGATTTTGTTCGGTTGAAACCGTGGGATGAGCACACCTTCCAACGACCACCCGCCCAAATATAGGGTGAATCTGGCAGCCATCACCGGTATGCGGTAATCTTCGATCTCGGCGGCGATGTTCTGGTAATCCCAGGGGTTGATGTTATCCGTGGGATTGATCCAATCGGCCTTTCCCCAGAAGATGAACTGTTTGCCCAGGCGCAGGTCGAAGAAAGGAAAATACAGATCAATATAACTTTCCACCGGGTAAATTTCCATTCCCCGGGCCCGAGATTCCTGAGCCAGTCCGGTCACGGCGGTTTCTTCAAAGTTGAAATTGACCGCGGTAAACAGAGCCGCCCGCCGGCCCAGGGTTTGGGTCAACACCAATTGCAGCCGACTCCCCAGACGATCGTAGGGATAAGGCGCATTGGTATTGACGTGATAAAACAATTTGAAATAGCCCCCCAGCGAGGGTTGCGCCCTGCCCGGCTGCCAGAACAGCGGGACCAGCATCAGGACGACGCCGATGCGCCTCAGGAGGGAAGTCGGTGTCGCATGCCCCAGGGTTTTCATTCCGCTTTCCCGAGTTGTCTCACTTAACGAATGCGTTGCAAGAAACGCACCGAAAAAAAGTTGGCCGGAATGTTCTGATTGACCCGGATGTTTTCGAAAATCAGCTCGCTCCGGTGCCCGGTTTGCAGATCGGTCATGAGCAAATCGGTTTGGAACCATACGCCGGAAATATTTTCCACCCGGCGTACGGTTAAGCGTTTCCATTCCCGGTCCCCGCGATCGAAATACAGGGATTGAACGGTAACCAGGAGATCCTTGCGAATCCAACGAATGATCTTGTTGTATCCGGTATCTTTCGAGATCTGAGGAGTGGCCGGCAAGGATTCGATTGTGTAGCATTCCCGTCCGTCAAGAGTTTGGTCTTCCAGGCGCCGATAGGTCCAGTCGTTTAATTTAGGTCGTCCGATGTCATAATAAGTGAAATCCGAGGACATGAAGTTGCCTCCCTTTCCGCTGGAGGCAATCCGTTTTATCCGGCGCAATGCCGGAAGATAGAGGTATCGCTCATCGTCTCTGTCCAGGTGCTCGATGATCAAAAAAGCGGTATTGCGCACGTCCGGTGGGGATAGGAAACGCATCAGCATATCGCTTTCGTCTTCGGTGCGTTTGCGGCTGTACATCTTGATTTTTCGAACGCGTTTTTCTCCCCGGGCGTTCTGCAGGACGAGGGTGACATCGGCCTGGAGATCTTTCCAGGTCGTTTTGTGCAGGACGGCCTCCATGATCTCCCGGCCGCTCTTGCCTTGGGCTGCCGGCTGCGGCATCCCCGTAAGCCATAGGCCGACAAGGACGGTCAGCCAGAGGGATCGGATCTTCATATTACGGGCTCCTCTTTTTTAATGCCGCTGGTTTGAAGGTCAGAAAAATGACCGGTAGAATGGTAATAGCTCCGAAACAGGTGGTCAACATGGCCAGGGTGATGAGCATTCCCATATTTTGCACCCCGCCAAAGATGGAGAACATCATCACGGCAAATCCCAGGCCCACCGTGAGGGCATTCAATACTATGGGAACCCCGGCTTCTACCATGGTGACCCGTAGGCTTTCGGCTTCCGGCATCATAGCCAATTCCATTCGATAGCGATGAATGAAATGTACCGCATAATCGACCCCCACGCCGATCGCAATGGAGGAGGTCAACATGGTGACAATGTTCAAGTGGGTGCCCGTCCAGCCCATGAAACCGAAATTGAAAACCATGGCGAAAAGCAGGGGGATGGCATTGAACATGCCAAGGGTCAGGGAACGAAAAGAGAGGGTCGTCACCAGGGTCACCAGAATCAGTGAGGTCAAAATGCTCCAGAATTGCCCCCGCACTACCAGATCGTTGATGGCCAGAAACAACTGGGAAGTTCCCGTCAGTTCAACCCGGGCGCTGTGAAAATTGTTTTGAATGAAATGGCGGGTCCGTTGCTCTATTTCCCGTAACACATTGCCGGATTCGGTATCGATAAAGGCATTGATCCGGGCGGTCTGATATTGATAGTCGACCAGGTTGGCGAAATCATCCGGTTTGCCGGACATTTCATACAGTTGGAGATACTGGGCCACCAGCTGTCGTCCGGGCACCTTAAAGCGAATTGGCACTTCGACCCCGCGGCCGTTGTTTTCTATCCACTCATAACCCACGGCCTCTATCGTGTCCGGCGGGATGCGATGATAGGCTTCCGAGTCGGCATGCATGACTTTATTCATCCGCTTGATATAATCTGCCAGCGAAAGTGTGGCGCCCACGTGGGGCAGGGTCTTTAAAAACGCTTCCAGCTTTTCCATATCCCGCAAAACGCGGGGTTCTTTGATTTGCCCGGCACTGTCCCCTTCCACCATCACGGTTAAGAACGTGGTGCCGGCAAAGTTTTGGTTGACTTTTTCGAAGGCCAACCGGGCAGGATGGTCTTCCGGGAAATTGTTGATGGTGTTGTTTTCCAGATGAATGTGACTAAACCCCGCGACGGCGAAGACGACCACCAGCACCACCAATCCGCCCACCAGAGGGCGATGCCGGATGAGAAGGTCGGCATATCCCGTGGCTATACGGCTCAACCGACTGCGACGTTTGTGCTCCCGGATTGGGTCTGGAATGTGTAAAAGGGATAAAGTGGCCGGTAAGAAGGTGAGCGAAAAGAGCATGGCGATCATAACCCCCGCAGCGGTAAAAATCCCCAGCTGCCCTACCGATCCCACGTGAGACGTGTTCAGGGCTAGAAAACCGAACGAAGTGGTGATCGAGGTGATGATGACCGGTGTGTTCAGCTCCTGCATCACCGCCAGAACGGTTTCCGGCGCACTTTTACCGTGCTGGGCATGTTCGAAATATCGGTTCATGATATGGATGCCATCGGCTACGGCGATGGAGGCCAACAAAATGGGCAGCATATTGGTCGAATGACTGATGGGAACCCCGAATAGAGCCATCAGCCCGATGGCGCAGATCACGCTGCTGATAACAATGAATAGCGGCAACACCACCCCACGAAAAGAACGAAAGCTGATCCACAATACGGCGATGATGATGAAAATTACCAGGGGGAACAGAATGCCCATGTCTCGAGCCATTCCTCGTCCCAGATAATAGGTCAACACGGGTTTGCCGGTGATGTAAACCGTGAAGGGTACTTGCTGATCTTCAAAGAATTGTATGATCTGATGGGCGGCATCTTCCGCCTTGATGGTGTTCTTCAGAAACACCATGATTCCCGCCATGCGCTCGTCCCGCGATATCAAATTTTCAATGGGCAGATCGCTGTGGAAGAGGGTTTGACGGTATTGGGACACCTGTTCGGGGGTGGCGGGGGGCTCTTCCAAAATCTCTCGCACTTCCATGCCGTTGTGGGTGCCGCGGATGATCTTTACGTTGGTGGGACTCATGACGGAATAGACATCGGGCATGTCTTCCAGCTTCCGGGTGATCCGATATAAATGGTGCAGCACGGGGACGCTGAATAGGGAATCGGTCTCCACGGCGATGAGAATAAAATCTCGGCTGGGAAAGATCGTGTTCATCCGATCATACAGGCGTTTTGCGGGGATGTCCTGGGGCAGGGCGGAAGTGATGTCCGGATCCACCGTAATGCTCCGAATCTGATACCCCAGCACGCCGGTCAGGATGAGCACCAGGGCAATGGTCGGCCACGGGTGGCGCACCACCCATCGGGTTATATGAAACATCAGCGATTGTCCTCCTTTTGCATGAGAGCACCGTTCAGGAAAATCTGATTGATCAATTGAGCTTTCTCTCGAAGCCCCCGGGCATCGGCGTCCCGATCAAGAAATTGTCCCAAACCCATTACCAGAGCGCCGAAAATTTCCACCAATTGGTCCGTGGGGTACGGTTTCAGAACACCCCGCTGCTGGGCCTGCAAGAACAGCTCCTGCACCCGGCGGGTCTTTTCCTGAATCAGGGGCTGCAATTGCCGCATGGCCTTCCGGTTCAAGGCGGGATGGGCCGTCAGGTAATAATAAAGTTTAAAATAGTTCGGATAGGCGGCAAAAAAGTGCGCCCCCACCAGGGCGATTTGTTGAATTTGCTCCAGTAAGCTTTCGCTGGTTTCCCATTCCCGTTCGATCCGGTCGAAAAACTCCCGGATGCCGTCTTCCAGAATGGATAACAACAGCTCATCTTTGCTCTTGAAATAGTAGTATAGGGTGGCCTTCCCCAGCTCGGCGTTTTCGGCAATCCGTTCCATGCTGGTGCCATGGTAACCGTTCTCGGCGAAGGTTTTCAGGGCGGCGTTGCGGATCAGCTGGATGCGGGCACGGCGTTCTCGCTCTTTGCGCTCGGCAATGGGCATAAGTTCGACTACCTATTCAAAATTCGACCATACATTCGAAAGTTAAGCCGTTTTACCCGGCGTTTCAATAAGTTTTCCACATTTTTTGATAGGCGATTCCGCGGGGATGTGCCGCGGCCATGCGCCCCTTCCCAAACCGCTTATTTTATTCGAAAAAAATTTGCTTTTTTTCCCTTTAACCGTTACACTGGCAGCGACTGCTTGGAAGGGAAAGAACAGAAAATAATCGGAGGATTGTCCATGTCTCGGTCGTCAGAATTGAAATTCACTATTCATCTGGATGAGAAAAAATTTCCCGTAAAGATTGAGTGGGAGGCCACCGACGCCGATTTCACCGGTCGCCGGCAATGCGACGCTTTGATGATTTCCCTGTGGGATAATGAGGAAAAAAATACCATGGGAATGGATTTATGGACTCCGGAAATGCTGATTGTTGATATGAACGTGCATGTGTTCCAGACCCTGATGAAAATCGCGGATACGTATTTAAAGGCGACCAACAATTTACAGGTGGCCAATATGATCACCGATTTTGCCCAGCGGTTCGGGCGGGAAACTCAGGTTTTACAGGATGAGGCCTGATCGATGGGGCCGGGCGGAAAAGCGATATGGAGGGGTTAACGCTTCCGCACTCCGGGCAAAAGCAAACTTCCCAGGGGCTACGTCACGAAGTTTATGAAAATTTCATTCAAGTAGCAATTGCTTTGCCCGAAATTTAACTTTGGCTGTCATTGGCTGGGGAAAAAACAGCGATCCTTTTGGAAAAGTTCGTCAGGATATCGGTAAGGACCGGCGAGAGATTGGGTTACAAAGACACCAGGTAATTGATAAAAGAAAGGGTAGACGATGAAGTACGAGGTAAAAGATTTGGATTTAGCGACGGAAGGGAAGAAGCGGATTGAATGGGCGGATCAGGATATGCCGGTTTTGCGGGAGATCCGCAGGCGGTTTGAGCGGGAGAAGCCCCTGGCCGGCAAGCGCATGGCTGCCTGTCTGCATATCACAGCGGAGACGGCCAATCTGGCGCGTACCCTGACGGCCGGTGGAGCGGATCTGGTATTGTGCGCCTCCAACCCGCTCAGCACCCAGGACGATGTGGCCGCCGCCTTAGTGAAAGATTATGGAATCCCGGTGTTTGCCGTCAAAGGGGAAGATCACGAGACCTATTATCGGCATATCCATGCCTGTTTGCAGCACGATCCGGTGGTCACCATGGATGATGGGGCGGATCTGATTTCCACTTTGCATAAGGATTATCCCGAAAAATGTGCACAAATTTACGCCTCCATGGAAGAGACCACCACGGGAGTGATCCGTTTGCGGGCCATGCACAAGGATGGGGCTCTTAAACTTCCGGTGTTTGCGGTGAACGACGCCCATACCAAATATCTGTTCGATAATCGTTATGGAACGGGGCAATCGACCGTGGACGGGATCATTCGCGCCACGGATATCCTCTTAGCGGGTAAAACCGTGGTTGTGGCGGGATACGGATGGTGTGGCCGCGGGGTGGCCATGCGGATGAAGGGGATGGGGGCCAATGTGATTGTGACCGAAGTGGACCCCTTGCGGGCGCTGGAGGCCGCGATGGATGGATACTGGGTCATGCCGATGAGTCGTGCAGCGGAAGTGGGTGACCTCTTTGTAACGCTTACCGGAGACATTCACGTGATCCGACAGGAGCATTTTGAAAAGATGAAAGATGGTGCCATGATCGCCAATTCCGGGCATTTTAATGTGGAAATCGATATCCCGGCTCTGGAGAAAATGGCTGTGGAGAAGCGTACCCAGGTTCGTCCCTTTGTGGACGAGTACCGCTTGCCCAATGGCCGGAAGATTTTCTTACTGGCGGAGGGACGCTTGATCAATCTGGCGGCCGCCGAGGGCCACCCCGCCAGTGTGATGGATATGAGCTTTGCCACTCAGGCCCTGACCACCGAATACGCGCTCCAGCACAAACCGGCGCCCGGGGTTTACGAAGTCCCCAGAGAAATTGAAGACTACATCGCCCGATTGAAGTTAGCGGCAATGAATATTCAGATCGATGAATTGACCGAGGAACAACGGAAGTACCTGGATTCCTGGGAAATGGGTACCTGAGAGTGGCGCTTGCTCACCGGAGGGCCGGGCGGTGAGCAAGCGGGGGACCATCCTATCGCCGAATCTTTTCCTGCGGTTTCTTTGCGCATGCGCTTAATGCGACTTGGCGCGAACGGTGCGTTAGTGCAGGGCGTAAAGGAAGCCGTCCCGACTCCCCACAAAAACCGTCCCCCGGTACACCGCCGGGGAGGCATAGATGCGCCCTTCCGTTTCAAATTGCCACAAAACCTTTCCCGTTTGGGCATCCAAGGCGTAAAATATGCCGTTGACACCCCCGAAGTATACCACACCGTTGACCACGATCGGGGAGCTGTCGATTTGATCATCGGTGGCAAAGTGCCATAACTCCCGGCCGGTTCGGGCGTCCAGAGCATAAAACCTCCCGTTTAGGCTCCCGAAATAGACCACGTCCCGGGCCACGGCCGGGGAGGAACGGATCTGATCCCCGGTGTCAAAGTCCCACTGTTTTTTTCCGTTGGAAGCTTGCACGGCATAAAACCGCCCGTCTAAGCTCCCGAAGTAGACCGTCTTATGGCTGATGGTGGGGGAAGAAATGATCCAGTTTTCGGTGGCGAAAGTCCATTTCAATTTCCCCTTTTTCCGCTCGATGGCGTACAGGCGGCCGTCCCAGCCGCCAAAATAGATGGTATGGCCCTGAACGGCTGGAGAAGAGGAGATGCCGTTTTCGGCTTTGAAACGCCAATCCAGCGACCCGTCGGCGGATTTCAAGGCCACAAATTGCCCGTTGACGGCTCCCAGGTATACCCGCTCCCCATAGAACGCCGGAGAAGCCACAATGCGCGAGCCCAGGCGATATTGCCACATTTTCTTTCCGTCCACCGGATTCAATCCGTAAACATTGCCTTTCCCATCGGCAAGGATGATATGCGTAGGGGAAACGGCGGGGGTGGAAAAAATATTCCCTTCCGCCCGGAATCGCCAGATGGGCTGGCCGGTTTGATAGTGCAACGCAAACAGATTTCCGTTCAATCCGGCGACGTAAACCACGTCGTTAAAAACCAGGGGGGAGGCGAATACCCAGTGGCCAACCTCGAACGTCCATTTGACGGAACGGAATGTCTTCACGGGTGAGGTGTGGAAGACCCCCGTGTGTTCGGGGTTCCCCCGGTACATTACCATTGGAACCTCTTTTCTAAAAGGAAAACATCCCCATTGGAGAAGAACAATCACCCCAATGACCAGTCGGATACCCCTTTGCCGCCAACGATGTTTTCGCATTACGACCCCACGGTTTAGGATAATTGGTCCAACCCTTCTGCAAATCTACCCGCCGGCCTAATTTACGAAAAAGCCGATGGTATTCCATATAGAAAATATTTGCGGCCGCTCTTGTACCGAAAGTCGGTCTGCGGGTTAGCGCCTCCCCCCCGTCGCCGCAAAGGCCGGAGCCGGTTGGAATAGTACCGGCTTAAACCGTATTCAGGGTTGAATCCATGTGATTTTTAATTTTATCTTGACTTCCGGCGATGTATATTACAGCCGATTAAACGAATGTTTTTAAATGGGGCAACAGCCGGTTACGGTTTTTATCGTTGAAGATGATCCCGACATCGCCGAGATTGTGAAGGACAATCTCCGGCGGGAAGGTTTTCGAGTGGCGATTTATACCGATGGGGTGGTGGCTTATGAGGCCATTATGCAACACGCTCCGGATTTGATCGTTCTGGATTTGAATCTTCCGGGAATGAGCGGCATTGAATTATGCAAATATTTGCGGGAGGAAGCCCGCACGGCGGATATCCCGGTGATCATGTTGACCGCCCGTGGAGAAGAAATTGACAAGATTATCGGGTTTGAGGTAGGAGCGGATGACTATGTGACCAAGCCGTTCAGTCCTCGCGAGTTGGTGGCGCGGGTGCGGGTGCATTTAAAACGTGCTCGAAAAACGGCGGGCCAAATCTTCCGCCAGGGAGAACTAATGGTTAACTTTGCGACGCATGAGGTATTGTTAAACCAGCGGCCCCTGGAGTTGACACCCATTCAATTCAAATTGCTGCGCACATTGATCGAGGCCGGTGGTCGGGTGCTTTCGCGTCAACAGTTGCTGGAAATGGTCTGGGGACCGGATTATTATGGAGATCCCCGCACAGTGGACGTGCATATTGCGCGGTTACGCGATCGCCTGCAAACGGCCGGCGCTTACATTAAAACCGTCAAAGGAACCGGATATCGATGGGGAACCGGCAAGACCCCCTGAGCCAAACAACAACAGGCATTGGCAAGCCAGGACGTTAAAGACCAATACCCCCGGTTTATGAAAAAGTTCTTTATCCCAAAACATCTATTGCAGCAACTGTTGTTGATTCTGGTCCTGTCGTTGATAATCGGCCAGATGGTGGGAATTTCTCTGTTTTATTATAAATTTCGCCTCTTTTTGTTTGAGGAAAAGAAGAAAGAACTGCGCCAATACATTCAGGTGGCTCGCAAATCCCTGGACATGGAGCGACTGGTGGAAAAAGACCGTCGGTACCTGAAGGCCTTTGCCGACGATCTGGCCCGCCGGATCGACTGTCGGGTCACGTTTATCGACATGCAGGGGAATGTGCTGGCGGATTCGGAAGTCCCCTTGTCCCAGATCCCCCTGATGGAAAATCATTTAAATCGTCCTGAAGTGCAGCAATCTTTGCGCCAAGGGTGGGGATACGATTTACGCTTGAGTGCTTCGATTCACCGGGAACTGCTGTACGGCAGCCGGCTTTTGGAGCACCAGGGCCGAAGGGCCGGGGTATTGCGTCTGGCCTATTTTTCCGGGGAAATTTTTCAGATTTTAAGATTGGCCCGATGGGTGTTTTTTCTGGGAGGGGTAATGGTGTTGGGCATTTCTGGATTGCTGGTGATCTTGTTGACCCGCCGCTTGAACCGCGATTTTCAAGATTTGGCCTGGCAAGCACAGCGCCTGGCCCGTGGCGACCTGACTGCCCGAAGTCATATCAATCAACCCCGGGAGTTGCATGTGCTCTCGGACACCCTGAACACCCTCTCCCAGCGGATTTCCCGCTTCTTGAGGCATCTGGAGCGGGAACGCCAGGAGCTGGACCTGATCCTCCGATCCATCAACGAGGGGATTATCGCCATCGACGATGCTCGTCGGATTGTGTTCATGAATCAGCTGGCCCGTAGCCTTCTGGACATTCCCGATATCCCGGTCCAGGGTCATTATTATTATCAAATCATTCGCAGCACCGACCTGATCATGCTGATCGATAAATTTTTTGAATTTCAGTCCTTTATTCATGATGAATTTTCTCTGCCCGACGATCGGGTGTTGGAGGTGTCCATCTCCGCCTTCCAGCTGGGGGAATCGCGAAAACCCGGGGCCACCGTTGTTTTACGCGACGTGACGGCGTTCCGGAAACTGGAGCGGGTACGACGGGATTTTGTGGCCAATGTGTCGCACGAATTTAAAAATCCTCTGGCCAGTATTCGGGGAGCCGCCGAAAGCCTGCTGGATTGGGCCCTGGAAGACCCCGGTACCCGCCGCAAATACATTGAGAAAATCCTGAACCAAGCCCAGCACCTGGAACGTCTGGTCACCGATTTATTACAACTTGCCCGCGTGGAAAAACTGGAACGGGTGGAACTTCTGACCTTCGATCCACTGCCCCTGTTAAACGAGCTGGTCCAGGAATTTGACGAAATGGCCCGGCGGCAGGGACTTCGGTTCCAAACGGAATTTCCCGCCCTTCCCGGACTCCAGATCCTGGGGGAACCGGAGATGTTTCGTACCATCATGGTGAATTTGTTGGACAATGCCATAAAATATACCCCCCGAGGCGGCCGGATAACGCTAAAGGTCCACCCCACGGGAGAGGCAAACTGGGTGCGTTTTTCTGTCATGGATACGGGCATTGGTATACCCGAGAAGTATCAGGATCGTATTTTTGAACGCTTTTTCCGTGTCGATAAGGCCCGCTCTCGATTTCACAAAAGCACCGGCTTGGGGCTCTCCATCGTCAAACACATGGCCGAATTGCAAGGGGCTCGCATCGGCCTATGGAGCGAGGAAGGAAAAGGCAGCCATTTCTGGATCGATTTTCCCCTGGCAAAAGAAACGCAGAATCCACCCTCGAGCCCGCAGGGATCCCGGACGGCTCTCTAAAAAATTAAAGAGCAGAATGGCGAATCCAGAGAGAAAGGATAGGACCCTCAGCTTGCCGCCGGTGAGTGCCCCGCCACGGCTTTCCGGATTTTTATTTTGTGTCTTTCGAGTTTCCACCTTATTTTTCCGTCGTGGAGCAGGGATGCGGGGTCTCTTCCATTCGGAGGTCTTCCCAAGAAACGGAGGGTAAATTTGGATGAGATATTTATGGGTTGGTTTATTGCTGGTATGGGGCGGCACGGTATTGGCCCAACCGGATTCTTTGACTACTCAGCAGATTGAAAAAATTACCCGGGAAGCCCGACACAAGGAACGGGTAAACCGGATCCGGGCATTCCATCGGTTGTGGACCGCGGCTCGACCCGATTCTGCCGATTTTGATGCCATCTACTACGAATTGGATTTGAAGATTTCGGTTTCCCCCCGCCGGTTTATCGGTACGGTTAAGGGGGTGTACCGCAGCAACGTCGACGGCCTATCCGGGATTATTCTGAATTTTGATTCTCGAGAAGATTTGAGCACCCCCTGGCAGGATTTTCAGGTAATCGGTCCCGTCCGGAGCTGGCAACACGAAAACTGGAATCTTTACCTGCAGTTCGATACGACCTTTGCCGCCGGCGATACCTTTTCCATTACCATTCACTATCGGGGCATCCCGCGTCGGGGGGGATTCCAAGCATTTGCGTTTACCACCAACATTTACGGAGATACGGTCATCTCCACCCTGAGCGAACCGTACCTGGCTCAAACCTGGTGGCCTTGCAAAGACGATCCTTCCGATAAAGCCGATTCGGCCAGGATTATCGTGACCGTACCGCGCGACTATCTGGTGGCCTCCAACGGCGTGTTGGTGCGAAATCAATTGTTGCCCGATAGCAGTCGGCGCCGGTTCGTCTGGAAAGTGACCTATCCGATCACCACCTATTCCATTTCATTGGCCATATCGAAATATACCCATTTTACCGACAGCTGGGAATATGCCCCGGGTAAGGAACTGCCGCTGGAGTATTACGTCTATCCGCGGATGTACAAAACCGCTGTCGAAGCCTTTCAAACCGTTCCGAATATGTTGGATGTGTTTTCCCGATGGTTCGGTTTATATCCGTTTATAAGAGAAAAATATGGCCACGCCCAGTTTGAGTGGGGCGGCGCCATGGAACATCAAACCATGACCAGCATCGGGGGCGTCTCCACCAGTTGGGAATATATTTATGCTCATGAATTGGCTCACCACTGGTTCGGCAATCTGGTCACCTGTCGAACCTGGGGGGACATCTGGCTGAACGAAGGATTCGCCTCTTATTGCGAAGCCCTTTATTACGAGGCCGTCAATGGAAGGCAGGCCTACCACGACTACATGAATGCCAAACTGCCCTATATCGCTAACTGGGGGAAAGAAGCCGTGTATCGTTACAATACCGACGACCCCTGGGAAATCTTCAGTAGTACGGTCTACGACAAGGGAGCCTGGGTGCTTCATATGCTGCGTTATGTGGTGGGGGATTCGGCTTTCTTTCGAATTTTATACGAATATCCCAACGATCCTCGATTTCGCTACCGTTCCGCTTCTACCGCCGATTTTCAGTCCGTTTGCGAAGCCGTGAGCGGGCAAGAGCTGCAGTGGTTTTTTGATCAGTGGATTTACCAACCCTATTATCCCTACTACTACTGGGGCTATAATGTGACCCAGAAGGATACTGTGTATGAAATATACATTCAAGTGGAACAGGAGAAACGGCCGGAATGGTTTACCAGCTATGTGTTCCAAATGCCTCTGGAATTTGAGATTCGATATCAGGATGGAAGCAGCGAACGCGTACGCTTTTGGAATACCACCCGTGCCCAGACGTTTGTCTTCACCCGGAACAGGATAGTGGATACCGTGATTTTTGACCCGGATCGCTGGATTTTGAAAAAATCCAGGCGGGTGTTGGTTTCCATCCCCGATACCCATACACCGCCCGTGGCTCAGTTCCGGTTGTATCCAAACCATCCCAATCCCTTCAACGGGGAGACCACCCTTTCGTTTGATCTGATGCGACCGGATCACATCCGCCTGGAAATTTACGACCTACAAGGCCGACGGGTCAAAACCTTGCTCAACGGGTTCCATGCCTCCGGGCGTTTCTCGGTGGTTTGGAATGCCACCGACGAAAAGGGAACAGTGGTTTCGGGCGGGGTCTATTTTGCCGTTATCCGCGGAAGCGGTGTTAAAGATGTCCAAAAAATGGTGTTTATCCCCTGAAAGGAGAGGGAACGCCTTTTTTCACCCTTGTGCGAGTGGGTATTCCCTCGTCTGTGATGGGTTTTTTCTGAAAGGTGGTGAGTGGTTCCCTATGAGCGGCCGTTTTCTGGGGCCCGTTTGTTGGGTCCGGGGAACGGGTGAGGGCTGCGGTGCGGTCGGCAGACGCCTGGTGCAAACCCGTGGGTTTGCTCCAACCAAATTCTGGATGAGTGTGTTGTATAGCGGGCTGATCAGGGGTGCGCCCTGCCGGTTCCTCCAGGACCACTAAACCCGGGTACTTCCATCGGGCGATGAGGCCCGGGGTAAAACCCCGTCCGGGATTACGCGTACGAGGGGATTGGTCTGTAATGTTCCGGTCGCGGATGAAGAACTCCGGCTGAAACCGATCGTTCAGCGTGAATGTTCCCCTTTTTGCCCCCGAATAACCGTCCTGGTGAAGGCCTTTCACATCAGCCGCTGGCGTTTAAGCAAAAACCGAATCAGAGCCTTATCAAAAGGTTCCCGAGTAAAGATATTCTGAAAATCCACTTGCATGTTGTAACATCCCGTGCGCAGAGATTTGTAAAACGCCTCGATGAGGTTCCGATAATCCCGGCGGATCAAATACGGTTGGGTTTTCATTTCATCTCCGCTTTCCAGATCCACAAAGGTCACTTCATCGGTAAAGTCGAAAAACCAGTCTTTGGGGTCGAGGATATTAAAGACCAGCACCTCGTGGTTATAATAGCGGAAATGGCGAATACCTTCGAGAATTTTATCCGCGTCTTCATACAGAAATTCGGAGAGCAAAATAATCAATCCCCGACGTTTGATTTTCTCCGCCATCAGGTGCAACGTTTCGCTGACCGATGTGCTTACCGGTTGTGGTTCGGCCTGCTCCAGGCTCCGAAACAGGAATTTCAGGTAAGAGGGGGTGGACTTGGGAGGAAGATATTTCATCAGTTTATGGGCGAACAATCCCAGACCCACCGCGTCCCGCTGTTTTATTAAAATATAAGCCAGGGCAGCCGCCAGATAGGTGGCGTATTGCAACTTGGTGATACCATGGCTGGTGTAGCCCATGGAACCGGAAACGTCCAGCAGTAAATATGCTTTCAGATTGGTTTCTTCTTCATATTGTTTGATGTAAAAGCGATCTGTGCGCCCATAAACCTTCCAGTCGATATCCCGGATGTTGTCTCCGGGCATGTATTGCCGGTGTTCGGAAAATTCCACACTGAATCCATGAAAGGGACTTTTATGCAAGCCCACTAAAAATCCTTCCACAATAAATTTGGCGATCAATTCCAGATTCTTTACCCGGGCCACTACTTCCGGGAGAAGATAGTGGCGTTCGTTGCGATCCTGATCGGTCATTCGAGGAATCCTTGTTGTGCTTCTGTGTCGAGGGTAAATTAAGGGCCGGGGGGAGGAAGGCAAAACGAATTTTGAAATCCATGTATCTCTCCTTACATTGATGAATCTAAATCTTTTGATTTTTGAAAGCGCAAGAGGTCATGGTTAAATTGATAGGAGATGGGGTCATGGAAGTGAAGGGGCATTATAAGGTGCTGATTATAGGTTCAGGGCCGGCGGGTTTGACCGCGGCCATCTACGCGGCGCGGGCGGAGTTACGGCCCCTGGTCATTGAGGGGTTGCAACCCGGTGGACAATT
The DNA here is from genome assembly GCA_015485355.1 of bacterium. Lineage (GTDB taxonomy): Bacteria > Calditrichota > Calditrichia > RBG-13-44-9 > J042 > JAADJD01. Next base: position 39,713 of record WFTQ01000045.1, read on the forward strand.
GACCATAACCACAGAGGTGGAAAATTTTCCCGGTTTCCCGGAAGGTATTCTGGGGCCGGAACTGATGAATCGGATGCATGCGCAAGCGGAAAAATTTGGTACCGAGTTTTATTTTGGTACCGTCACCCGGGTCGATTTTTCCAAACGGCCGTTTGAAGTGGAGGCGGAGGGAAGCCGATTTACCGCCGATGCGGTCATCATTGCCTCGGGTGCCTCCGCCCGATTGCTGGGCCTGGAATCGGAAAAGCGGTTGATGGGACGTGGGTTGAGCGCCTGCGCCACTTGCGATGGGTTTTTCTTTAAAGACAAACATGTGGTCGTGGTGGGAGGGGGGGACTCCGCCATGGAAGAGGCGATTTTCCTTACCAAATTCGCCCAACGAGTCACCGTCATTCATCGGCGGGACAAACTCCGGGCCTCCCGGATTATGCAAGAACGTGCCTTTCAAAATCCCAAAATCGATTTTCTTTGGAACAAAGTGGTGGTGGATATTCTGGGCACACCCGAAGAAGGGGTACGGGGTGTGCGCCTGAAGGACACCTTGACGGACCAAACAATGGAGTTCGCCTGCGAGGGGGTGTTTCTGGCTATCGGGCATGTCCCCAATACCCGGATTTTTGAAGGCCAGCTGGAACTGGACGACAAAGGGTATATCATCACCCAGAAGGGTAGCACCCGTACATCGGTGAAAGGGGTGTTCGCGGCCGGGGATGTTCAGGACTCCATCTACCGCCAGGCGGTCACGGCTGCCGGTAGTGGTTGCATGGCCGCCTTGGATGCCGAACACTACCTGGCCGAATTGGAATTGGAAGATCACCGGAACAAGTAATCCTTTCCTGGAAAGTACCCTGGAAATGCCGGGCGGTATAGCCGGTGGCGGCCGCCCGTTCCCACAGAGTGGATGCCCTGCCGCTGAGAAGGGGCGCCGTGTCGGTGAACCGATTCTTACCCAAAGGCCTCCTGTCCGTTAAGGCCGCGAGGCGATCAGATTGGAGAGAGCCAGTTTAATTAAAAGAGGGGGTTCAATGGTATCTGTGGGATAAGAGGCCACATTGGTGCTCACACTGAGCTTTATGGGGCCGGAGCGTTTGTAGCGAAATTCCATGTCTTCCAGTTCCCGTCGGATTTTATTTGCCAGTCCCCAGGCGTCCGGTTTGGTGGTTTCGGGAAGGAGCAATAAAAACGTGTTATTATCGTAATGGAAAGAGACGTCAAAATAGCGGGTGTTGTGGTGGAGGTATTCCGCTATCTGTTTCAGGATGACATCCCGGAGGGAACTGCGGTAAATTTGAACAATTTTCCCGAAATTATCGATGCGCACGGATAATAAGGACAGTGGGTGTTGAAAACGCTGGGATCGGCGGAATTCGGCTTCCAGAAATAGGGCGAGCGTGTGGCGCCGGAACATGTGGGTGAGCGGGTCCCGCCAGCTTTGTTTATTCAGAATATCCACCCGTTCGCTGCGCAACATGGCGCTGATCATGGGTTCGGTGAGTTGCATCAACACGTTACGGTCGGCGTCCGAGAAGCTGTTCACCCGTCTCTTATGAAGCTTCAGCACACCGATGGGGTGTTGGTGGGGATGGGCCAGGGGCAGATACAACAGGCAGCCCCGGGGCGGTTGGGGTAGACCCAAAAAGGCGCCGAGACGGGCCTGAGAGATGTCCGGCACATAAATCATCTTGTTCTGTAAAAAGGCCTGCCCCACAAACCCCTCCCCGGGTTTATAAAAAATTTCCCGGAGCTGACGCTTGGCAAATCCATGAGAGTACCGGGCCAGCAACCAATCCTGGCGCTCTTGATACAGGAAAAAGGCGAAATTCTCGGTCTGAAAAAACTCCAGAAGAATTTTCCGAATCGCCCGGATGAAGTCCCGAATATCGAACACCCCGTTCAGTAATTGAAGGGCGTTATAGAGCCGGAGAAGTTCTTTAATCTGGTGGGTCAGCAGGTTATTGATGCTCTCGATCTCGGCGAATTTATCTTCCAGCTCTTCGATTTTTTTCTGTATGTTGGAAATTGAATGCGTCATAAATTTATTGATTCTTAAGGGTTACGATAAATTAAGCCTCTGGCGATAAAAGTCAATATTTTATTCAAAAATTTTTCTGCTTATTCCGTGATCGCCGTCAATCCCCGAAAGCATTTTCCCCCTTAGGGAAAGGGGGAATGCTGAAGCTGTTTATCCGGGGACGAAGCAGCGGGATTGGACGAGGCTGTTCGGAACCCGACAAACCAAAATACGGAATAGGGACGGCGTGATTTCCGTTCCGTTTTATCTTCGGAATGTCTTTTAAGTTTGGGGGTATTGAGACGAAAATATGGGTGAGCCAAAGGAGATGGCGAATGGAAATTCAATTGATTTTATAACATTCATAAACTATATTTTTGTATTATGATAAAATTAAAACGATTTTTGCTGGTTTGTTTTGTCGCCGTCATTACCACCGCATCTATCTCACCGATGTTTGCTCAAGCCCGACGCGTGGTAGGGGTGGTCTTCTTTAAAAACAAGGGGAAAATTTCCCATAACTGGGTGGCCTGGGGCATCGAATATCTGCTTTACGATAAATTGAAAAATATCAATGGTGTTTCTGTTTACGAAAAAGAAACCCTCAACCGGGTGCTCAAGAAATTACACATTCGCAATTCGGCGGATGTGGATGTCCGCAAGGCTTTTACGGTGGGCAAATTTACCGGCATCGAAATTCTGTTTACCGGAAGTTATGCCGTCCGGGCCCAGAAAATTGCTATGGAATTCAAGGTGTTAAGCACGTATACCGGAGCCCCTGTCTTCGAAAAAATTTATACCGGGTCCCTGTCGCAAATGTTCGATCTTTTCAATCAGGCCTTAAACGAGGCCCTCAACACCATTCAAATTCCCTTATCGGACAAGGAAAAGGATTATTTGTTTGGCAAGCCGACCGTTTCTTTAAAGGCTTTCGAATCTTATTGTAAGGCATACGTGGAAATCAGTCGGGGTTCGCCCATGGAGATGATCGCCGGGTATTTCCAGCGGGCCATTCAAGAAGACCCTAATTTCTGGGAGGCCCCCTACAATTTAGGGGTCATTTATTACAATTTCGACCTTTACGACAAGGCGCAACAGCAATTCGAGCGCGTGATCCAGAAGCGGGAGGATTTTTACAAAGCCTATTTCGGTAAAGGAGTCATTTTTTATCTCCAAAAGAAATATCGTCGGGCGATTCGTCAGTTTAAAACGGTGGTATCGCTGTACCCGGAACACGATCGCTCTTATTACTACATGGGCATATGCTATACCCGTTTAGATTCGTTGCGCAAGGGCATTCAATCCCTGGAAAAGTCCATCGAACTCAATCCCAATTATGCGCCGGCTTATTATCAGCTGGGATTGGCGGACATGCGGCGGCGCTGGTTTAAGAAAGCCATTGTCAGCTTTAACAAGGCCATCAAACTGAATCCGGATTATTACCAGGCGCACAATGCCTTAGGAGAAGCCTATTATGCTTTGAACATGTTCGAAGAGGCGATCATTGAATTTCAAAAAACCATCCGGTTACAGCCGCGCTTTGCCACGGCATATTTTAATCTGGGAAATGCGATTTACAAAAAAGGCGCCCTGGAAGAAATTGTGGATGCGTTCTGGGCTTTAATGGAAATTGAGATCGTTCCCGGGGAAAAGCCCGGGGAAACACCTCCAATACCCGGCACCACCGATCTGGCGAAATTACGGGAAAAATCCCGGATCAAAGACCCCGCCAAAATTTACCGCCGCATGGTACGCAATTACCGAATGGCTTTAAAATATGATCGAAAATTTTTTGAAGCCAGTTATAATCTTGGCTTGACCTACGAGAACCTTTCCATGCCCGATTCCGCAGAATATTATTATCGGATGAGTATACGGATCAAACCGGACCTGGCCCAGGCCCACATGCGACTGGGAAAGCTGTATGAGCAAAGGAAGGCGTTCGATCTGGCATTGAAAGAGTTTGAAGAGGTGGTCAAGATCGAACCGCGATACTTTGCGGCAAATCCCAAATTGGGAGAACCCTACCGTTACGTCAATATTATCGATCTGGTGCTGCAGAAGTTCCAGGCCCGGCTTCAACGGAATCCCCGTGATCGGGAAGCGCTGAAAGTGGTAGGCAGGATTTATTTCAGTCTGGGGCGTTTTGGCCAGGCGGAGCAATATTTTCAACAACTGGTGGAAGTGAATCCCAACGATCGCCTGGCCCGCCAGACCCTTCGGGAGATTCGACGTAAACTGCGGAAGTTGTAGCGGCTCCCTACGCCGGGATTTTCAGCACCTTTTCAGGGCCGACATCCTATCCCTCCTACCGGCGGACCTGCCCGGAGTACGGCTCGATGGGAATGAAAAAGATCGTCGGGCAAAATTCCGGAAAGGAACTTGGAACGCGCTTCAGGGGTAGGGCGTCGCTTCCACCGGGATGGTTTTTCCCCCTGGGGAATGCCTGTGTTCACTCTCTGCGGCATCGGAGCCGGCGGATGAGAATCAGAAGCGGCGGGAGGTTTCAATGCCGCCCTTGCCTTCCCGGGGTTCCTCCTGCAGTTCCTCCAGCACTTCTTTAAAAATATCCCACAGACTGGTTTCCTTTTCTTCTATGGGGACCTCCATCGGGTGAGCCTCGCCGTCCATCTGTTCGATGATGCCCGGCAGATCGTTGATTTGCGTTACCACAGCGTCCGGCACTTCAGTCCGTTTCCGGGGTTTTTGAGGCCAGTTGGGAATGGCATCCAGGGAGCTGAAATAGAGTCGTTCTCGATCGGTTTGAGGAAAAATCCCCTTTTCCCGGGAGTTTAATTTCAAAAGCACTGTTTTTATACCCAGGGACTTTGCCGGCACTATATCGTTATCGATGCGGTCTCCGATCATGATGGCATGTTGCGGTTCCGTACGGGTCTTTTCCAGTGCCAGCTGAAAGATGCGGGGATCCGGTTTTTTTATGTGGACTTCTTCGCTGAGGACGACCACCTTAAAAAACTGCTGAAAGCCGAATTGTTTGATAAACCGGTGGGCTGTCTGCGGCTGATTCGCCACAATGGCCAGAGTGTAAAATCGGATCAGGTTTTGCAGGACGTAGCGCACACCGGGAATGGCTCGAATGTATCCCGGGGCCCGCCGGCGGGTAAAGTACTGGATTTCTTCTTTGAAACGCTTCCACTCCCAATCCGGTAAAACCTGACGGGCGATCGTCCAGTGGGGGGCCGGATCCCCGAAGTCGTCCACCAGCTCCTCCCGCGTTTTTATGATGCGTTCAAAGGTCCACCCGGGATCGTGTTTCCGAAGATAATACCACAAAATTTCGTAGTACTTAAAACGCAAAATGTCCTCATTAATCAACACATCCCCGATGTCGAAAAAAACGGTCTTAATCACGGATTTTCTCCCGATTCAAGTATGCCAACAGTTCTGTCAAAGCCGAAAATTGAGGGTATTTGTCCAGCACCCGAATAACCATCTCCAGTGTGTTGGGAATGTATTGTAAAAAGTGCCGGGACTTAAAGCGGTGGTAGTTATAGGCAAAGGCGCCTGCGTCATGCAATTTGCGTTGAATGATGGTATAATCGATATAGCGCTGGTATTGTTCGTAAGACCAGTTTATCCCCGTATCTTTCAAATAATTGAAAAACTCTTCCATTAACGTCTGTTGCAGGGAGGCGGGTACCGGGATGTACGAATCCCATAAAAGGGAAACCAGGTCATAGACCGGCAGTCCGTGCCGGGCATCCTGAAAGTCGATGATTTTTAAAGGGGCGGTGCCGGGATGGGGTTCGAAAAACATATTACTGCTTTGAAAATCCCGGTGAACAAAGGTGGGAGTTTCCACATCCAGCCACTGACTGATATGGTCGGTCAATTTTTTAAATTGTTGTTCCAATGCCGGGGAAAAAGTGATGCCAAAGAAGCCTTCCAGCAATTGCTGTTTGACATGAAAGCGAAACTCGAACCGGTATTTATTCTCGTCGAAGCGTCGATGAAAGGCGGGACAGTGACTTTCCCAGAGGCATCGTTGTTGCATTTGTTGTAAGAATGCGATCGTTTTCCGAAGGGCGGTTTCCATTTTCTCGGGGTGCTGCTGGACGAACATATCCAGCCGGGGCCAACGAATGTATTCCAGAAAAATAATTCCCGCATCTTCCCACACTTCGAAAATTCGCGGGGTGGGAATGCGCATACGCCTTAGGTAGTAATCCACATTCATATAGTCTAACAGAATCCGGATGTCGGGCAAAGGTACCACCATGACGAGCACTTCGTTTCCGGGAAAGTAGGTTTCACCATCCAGATTAAGGAGAAAATACCGCCGAGATGATGCACCGCTGTTAACCTTTTCAATACTTTTGATTCCGGTTCCCAGATGTTTCTCAATGCCGGGGATCAAAGGCTGAATGTCCATGAACTATTCTCCGTTCCTGAATCCCTTCGGGTGGTTCGGGTATCCATTATGTTGTGCCGGCCCCATCTGGATCTCCAGGGGCTTCGGGCCTACGATGTCTTCATCGGCCGATTTCGTGAGTTTGTGAAGTAAAATCGGGCGTCCTCCCGGTGTTTTTTTTCAAAGCGGGGATCAGGCGTTCCCCCGAAACGGCGTCCAACCGATAATGACTTTCCGGTGTTTCCACCGTGGGATTGTGCTGAAGGATTGGATCTCGTCATTCTTCACCTTCCATTCGAGCGGTGATGCCCCCTGAGAATTTAAATTACGAAATGAAATGGGAATTTGAAACGGGAAATTAACCCTTCGGATGATGGGGATTGAGGGTTGCATCGGATTGAGCCAATTTCTGAATGGTTTTCCGGGTCAGTCGGTAAACGGTCCATTCGGATTGCGGAATTGCGCCCAGCGACTTATAGAATTCAATGGCCGGTGTATTCCAGTTTAAAACAGCCCATTCCATGCGTCCGCAATCCTTCCGGAGGGCGATTTGCGCCAGTTCTTTGAGCAGAGCCTTGCCGATGCCTCGGCCTCGGTAGGCGGGTTCCACAAATAAATCCTCCAAATAAAGGGTGGGTTTGCCCAGAAAAGTGGAGAAGGTAAAAAAATACAGGGCAAAGCCCACCGCGCGATAGGCCTGGTTTTCCCGCCATTCTGCCAACAATGTCTGGAAATGGGGAGCAGGCCCGCTTCCGAATTTCCGATAATCCTCCAGGGTGGCGGTTACTTCGTGTTGTAGGCGCTCATACTCTGCCAGCGCCTTAACCAGTCGGAAAATTTCGGGAACATCGGTGGGTGTGCCACAACGGATACGGAACGTTTGCTGCACCATGGTGTCTCTCCCGCTTGTGCATTGATTGTTCAGGGGCCGGGGGCCAATACCCGCACCAACCAGAGGCTTAGATCGGGCAAATAGGTGATCAAAATAAGGGCGATGAGCAAAATGATTAAGAATGGTAGAGTGGCCAGATACAGTCGGGAAATGGGTCGGTTGAAACGGAAACTGGCGATAAACAGATTCATGCCCACCGGCGGTGTCGAATAACCGATTCCCAAATTGGCCAGAAAGATTATTCCCAGGTGCACCGGATCCACCCCGAAATTCAGGGCAATGGGAATGATCAAGGGAACAATGACCATAATAGCAGAAAAAATATCCATCAAGGCGCCCACAATGAGCAAGAAGATGTTGAGCGTCAGTAGAAAGAGCGCTTTGCTGGTGATGAACTGTTTCATGAATTCCAGGAGGACCATGGGAATTTCGGCATCGATCATGTAATTGGCCAGCCCCATAGCGGCGCCCAGGATTACCAGAATGCCGCCTACCAGAACCATGCTTTCGCGCATTACCCGAGGCAGATCCCGGAGAGGATGAATATCACGATACACCACGATTTCGATGAATAAGGCGTAAAAAGCGGTTACCGCGGCCGCTTCCGTGGCGGTGAAAAACCCTCCGTAAATACCCACCAGAATGATAAAAGGCAGAGGAATTTCCCAGGCGGCTTCCCGAACGGCCCGAAAGGCGTTGGACCACGAAAAAGGGGTTGGGGGAAGCTTTAAGTCTTTTACATAGAAGACACTATAGATCGAAAGCAGGGTGATCATGAGTATGCTGGGAATGATTCCGGCGATGAACAATTGGTCTATACTCACCCCGCTCACCAAACCGTAAAGGATGATGGGTAAGCTGGGCGGAAAAAGAAGCCCCAAATTCCCCGAGGCCGTTAAGATACCCAGCGTAAATCTTTCGGGATAATTGTCGTTTCGCAATACGGGGTACAGCAGGCCTCCCAGCGCGATAATGGTGACTCCGGAGGCTCCGGTAAAAGCCGTGAAAACGGCACAGGACACCAGGGTTACAATGGATAATCCACCGGGTATCCAGCCGAACAGTGCCCGGGAAAGGTTAACCAGTCGCCGTGGGGATTGGCTTTCCGCCAGCAGGTACCCTGCAAAGGTAAACAAGGGAATGGCCAGAAGAATCGGTGCGTTGGCCAGTCGATAAAGTTCTACGATGACGGCCGAGGTATCGATATCGGCGGCATGAAAAGCCATTAACGCAATGGCACTGATGATGGCGAAGAGGGGTGTACCGAACAACGCCAGCACCAGCAGGGCGATGCCGATCAGCAGTATCGTCATGACGCCGGTTCCGTTTTATCGGGTTCAGGGGGAAGGGGCGCCACCAGGTCGAGACCGATTTGTATCAGATGTAAGAGAAACCGAAACCCGATGAGTCCGAAGCCGATGGGAATGATGAGCTGGAAGATCCAGATGGGCAGCCCGGAAAATAGTTCACTTCCCCCTTCTTTTTCGAACATCACCATCCGCCAGGCGGCCCGCATCAACACATAGGTAATGATTATGGTCAACACATGGATGACGGCCTGCACAATGGACGCCCATCGGGATGGTAGAGCCCGGGAAAGGACGTCGATGTTGATGTGCTTGTTTTCCCGGCTTGCCAGGGACGCCCCAATAAATCCCACCCAGAGCACCAGGTGGCGTAAAAAAATATCGCCCCACAAAATGCCTGTAGAGAAGAAATTGCGCAATACGACCTGAAGAAAGGCCAGTCCTACCATGGTCCCCAGGATCACAACAACGCATACATTTTCTATCACATACAGGCTTCGGTCAATGTGTTGCAGTACCTTTCGCATGGAAGTCGGGATGATTTATTGGGGCGGTTGGTTTCGGCTGCGAAATTCCTGTAACGCGTTCTCGATCCGGGTTAAAAATTCCCGGCTGTAGAGCTTCCCCACCAAGTTGCGCCTGGCCTGCGCACCGGCCTCGTAAAAAGCGCCCAGATTTTCCCGGGGCACCGGAACCATCTCGATGCCGTTTTTCAACATGATTTCGATGGCCTTTTCGTTATCCGCCCGGCTCTGTTGTACCAGTTCGGTCATGTAATGTCTGCCCTTTTCAATAAGCAGCCGCTGATAGGACTCCGGCAATTTATTGAAGATGCGATTGGAAATAAGCACGGCACCGGTCGCGTCGGCCAGCGGTACATCCATCATGTATTTGACTTTGGTGTACCATTGTAAAGAAACACAGGCCAGGGGGGAGGTATACACCGCTTCGATGAGATTGGTCTGCAGGGAAGTTAAAACATCGGTCACCGAAAGGGGAATGGCACTAACGCCCAGTGCCTTGAAGGTGGCCTCGGCCACCGGATCACCTTCCCACATCCACATTTTGGTGTCTTTCAAATCCTGTAAAGTGGTGATCGGTTTTTTGGAATACACGTATACGAATCCGACTTCGGTCCACCCGATCAAGGTGTATCCGACTTGTTGAAATTTTCGGAAGAACTCATCGTAGAGCAGGCCGGTGATATAATCAATTTCTTGATAGTCTCGAAACAATAAAGGGGCGTCCAGAATCCGGACTTCGGGAAGAATTTCTCCCAACCCGAATCCGGTAAAACCGGCGCTGTGGAGTTGACCCAATCGGATTTTTCGCAGGACGTCTTTTTCATCTCCCTGAATCCCCCCAGCGTAGATTTTAAAACGCACTTCTCCGTTGGTCAGCCGGCGGATTTCCTGATCGAACGCCTTCATGACCCGCAACCAGGTGGAGCCTTCCGGCGCCAGGGTGGCGAATTTGATGACGTATTTTTTCTGGGAGAGGAGCGGTGAGATCAAAAGTAACGTCAGCAAAAAGACAAAACTCTTGCGCACGGTAGACCTCCCTTCTTTGATTTCAAGGCAAGCCCTGGGTGAATGCTTTCAGGCCAACTTCGGGAAGCCGGCGGAAACACCTGATCCACCGGTGCCGGCAAGCCCAGGCCATTAAATTAAAAAGAAAAACATTGAAAATGAAAAGATATA
>WFTQ01000046.1 GCA_015485355.1 bacterium
ACCGCTAAGAGCGCAACGAACTCAACGACTGACGCTTAACTATTTTTGTCGTACGCTTGTCGCGTTCCTTGCCGCTTAATAAAATTAACCGCAAAGGACGCCATGGGGACGCGGAGGACCCAAAGGTGGTAAAGAAATACAAACAACCTTTTTCCAGACAGAGAGTTTGTTGTTTTGCTTCTGCTTGGCGAACTTCGCGCCTCCTTGGCGAACATGGCGGTTTACAAACGGTTAACCGCTAAGAGCGCAACGAATTCAACGACTGACGCTTAACTATTTTTTCGTACGCTTGTCGCGTTCCTTGCCGCTTAATAAAATTAACCGCAAAGGACGCCATGGGTGCGCAGAGGACGCAAAGGTGGTAAAGAAATACAAACAACCCTTTCCCAGACAGAGAGTTTGTTGTTTCTCCTCTGCTTGGCGAACTTCGCGCATCCTTTGCGAACATGGCGGTTTACAAACGGTTAACCGCCGCCTTAGAGATGCTTCGCTGCGCTCAGAATGCCAGGGGGGCCGGTAGAGGACTTCCTGTGCTCCCCGGGCCGGTTAGCTCCAGGTGTTGGCGCCCTGTTGGGCGCCCGGCCTACAAATCGTCGACGGCATGCCATCTGCGATTCTGGTGCCGGAGGTGGGACTCGAACCCACACCGGGTGTCACCCCGACCGGATTTTGAGTCCGGCGCGTCTGCCAGTTCCGCCACTCCGGCTTCATAGGGCTCCGCCGATGATTGCAGCGGAGCCCAATATATCAATCAAATTTTCTTAAATCAAGTTTCTTAGGATTTACCAACGCAATAGAATGGATCCCCAGGTAAAACCCGCTCCGAAGGCCGCCAGACAAATCAAATCGCCATCGTTGATGCGCCCTGCTTCCCAGGCTTCGCTCAAAGCGATGGGAATGGAGGCCGCCGTAGTATTGCCGTATTCATGGATATTGCTCACAATTTTATCCATGGAAATTCCCAATCGTTGAGCCACCGCCTCGGTAATTCTCTGATTGGCCTGATGGGGTACGACCAGATCCAGGTCATCCACCGAGTATCCATTGGCTTCCAGAGCCTCCATGATGGCTTCGGGAAACCTGGAAACGGCGTGCTTAAACACGTACCGCCCTTCCATCTTCGGGTAAATGCGGTCGGAATCCACGATTTCGTGGGTGATATAGGGGTGATGAATGACCGAAGGGAACTCGCACCACAGCTTTTTGGCGTACCGACCATCGGCATGTAAATGGGTACTTAAAATCCCCCGATCGCTTTCATTGGTGGCGGTAACCACCGCGGCACCGGCGCCGTCCCCGAACAACACCGCCATGTCCCGCCCACGGGTAGAAAGATCCAAGCCGGTACTCTGAATCTCCGCACCCACGACGAGAATGTTTTGATAGGTCTCGGTGCGGATAAACTTGTCCGCCACCGCCAGGGCGTATACAAATCCGCTACAAGCATTGCGGATATCCATCGTCGGAACGCCTGGAATGTCCATCCGTGCCTGAAGAAAACATCCATTACCCGGAAACTGAGCATCCCCCGCTATGGAAGCGACAAGAATAAAATCTATGTCTTTGGGCTGTAGACCCGCCCGCTCCAAGGCAACTTCGGTCGCCCGATAGGCCAGATCGGTCACCGTTTCCCCCTCTCGCACCCAATGGCGATTAACAATGCCAGTCCGTTCCCGAATCCATTCATCCGAGGTATCCATCATCTTTTCCAGGTCGTGATTGGTTATCACCCGTTCCGGGACGTAATGCCCCACCCCGATGATTCTGGCTGTTTTCATACCGTCTCCTTTTTTATCCCTATGATCCTTTCATCCCTTTGGCTTCCGCCGATATCCCGTTTCTACATAAACAGGGCGGCGGCAAATGATAGAAAGACTATATAAACCAGCCATCCAATAACACAGACCAGCACCGCCCGGAATGTACTGTCGTAATCCAGCGCCTGGCGCACGGCGATCACCATGGCCACCAACATCCAGATGCTGATGATAAAGGAAATGATGCCGTACAATCCAGGAATAATCGCAAGAATACGCAAAACACCGGGGGAACTGGAAAAGCCAATAGTGCGCAACAATTGTCCCAAATCGGCCTCTGTACGGGCCGTTGGCAGCAGCTTGGTCCCAATAAAGTAGGTTAACATCGCCCACAAGAACCACCCGACGAGCGCAGCCAGGGTCCCGGCGATAAGGCCCGGACGGTCTGGCACCCCCAACGCTCCGATTCCTTCCGCGAGGCTCGATAATACCACCACCATCATGGCCTGGCCGGTGGCGTTGACATCGGCCTCCACCTCTTCGTACAGCGATACCTCCAATTTTGCGGCTCGGATCATACGTTCTACAATAAGTGCCATACCCACACCCCTCTTTTATTGAATTGACTGTGATAGTTTTTCAATCATATCTCGGGTCATGCCATCCAGATCATAATCCGGTCGCCAGTTCCAGTCCCGACGCGCATTTCGATCGTCGATGCTATGGGGCCAGGATTCTGCAATCTGCTGACGATGGTCCGGTTCATAATAACATTCAAATGACGGTATATATCGTTGAATCGAGGCCACAATCTCCGCCGGCGTAAGGCGCATGGCATGGACGTTATACACCCTGCGGGTTAGACAAGAATCATCGGCCTCGGCCAGTTGCACGATCGCTTTGATGGCATCCGGCATGTACATAAACGGCAGCGGCGTATGGGCATCGATGTAAGCGGTATACGGTTGATGATGCACGGCGTGAACATACAGATCGACAGCGAAATCGGTGGTGCCGCCTCCCGGTGCCGTTTCGCTGGAAATAATGCCCGGAAAACGGACCGATCGGGTGTCCAGACGATACTTCAAATAATAATACTGCATTAACTTCTCACCGGCAACTTTGGTGACCCCGTACATGGTGGTGGGATTTAAAGGCGTATCGTCCGGGGTATTTTCCTTGGGGGCATCGGGTCCAAAAACCGCGATCGAACTGGGCGCGATAACCTGACGCACTCCTTTCTGCCGGGCCACTTCCAGAACATGCATCAAGCCCTCCATGTTGATCCGATACGCCATTTGAGGATGCTGCTCTCCCACGGCCGAAAGGATCGCCGCCATATGAAAAATGGTATCGATATCCTCTTCCACTACCAGCCGAGCCAGTTCATCCGCGTCCAATACATCCAGATAATGAAATCCATCGGTGGCCTTTAAAAAGGCAGAAGGTTTTTTAATGTCTGTGGCAACGACATTCTCAGGGCCATATTTTTGGCGCAACGACTTTACCAGCTCGGACCCGATCTGCCCACAGGCGCCTGTCACTAAAATCCGCTTCATCTCCACTCCCTATTTCACTTTTTCCCATTTTACCATAAGATTAGGAATTTTTTGGAAATTTTCCAACAAAGAAGTTGATTTTGTGGACCCAATTTTTTTCGCAAGGGCGGCGTTTTTTGTTTGGCCCCCGGTGGAAAAAGGGCGTCTCATTCCTTCACGACCAATCCCGGAGGCCCCCTCTCCAACCGGGAGGAAACGGCGGATCAATCCTTTGGAGGAATTTTTCCCACAATTCGAAAGTTGAATTCAAACGGTAAGATGTGGTTCCAATTGGTGGTATTGATTGGACGACTGCGAGTACCATCCGGTGGACCCACCACCTTGCTATACGAATAAAACCAGTTCACAATGGGACTGCCCGTATAGGCCAGCTGAATCCAGTACTTGCCGGGAGAAAGGATAACGCCCTCCCGACGGAAATCGAAATCCACCCATTGATAACCATTGCGCGTAACAATCCGGCGAACATCCCGCCGGGCACTGGTAACGGCAATGGGGCCCGGCTGTCCATTCACGTCTTCGGAAAGGGCCACCCATAAGGTGCCGCTTCCCCCGAAGTTGTACAGGGCTAAACCGATCTTTTCCAGATACACCGGTTCATCCAGCACAAACGCCTGGGCGAACTGTTCACGACTGGTCACGTATGCGGCGGTTTCCACTACAAAATTTCTCTGCAGTTGCCAGTGTCCATTGGAGGTGCGCATGTCTCGGGTTACCAGGGCGAAGTTCACCCCTTCAGGAAAATTCAAATTCCCCCACACAAACGGCTGGGTGTAAGACAACCGGGTGAAATCGCTTTCTTGCACCGGGGGTTCCGGACGCTCGGGGGGGGACGGTTGGGTGACCGAGGCGATGGGG